>CAMDGL010000280.1 GCA_945897845.1 Chitinophaga pinensis
AATTTCGGAGCGCTCTCGGCAGCTTCGCGGAAAGGTCCGTAAAAACTGGACGCATATTTGGCCGAATAAGCCATAATAGGCAGGTTGTAAAATCCGTATTCGTCCAAAGCTTTGCGGATAACTCCCACACGTCCGTCCATCATGTCGCTTGGCGCAACCATGTCAACGCCTTCCTGCGCTAACGAAACCGATTGTCTGGCAAGGGTTTCAATGGTCAGGTCGTTGTGCACGTCGCCATTAACAATGGTTCCGCAATGGCCGTGAACCGTGTATTCGCAATTGCAAACATCGGCAATCACATATAAATCGGGTAAGGCATTTTTCAGGGCGCGAACGGCTTGCTGCACAATTCCGTTGTGTTCGCAGGCCACCAGACCGTGTTCGTCTTTGTGTTCAGGAATTCCAAATAAAAGGATCGACTGAATACCGATTCCGTATAAACGACGACATTCTTCGACCAGCATGTCAACTGAAAGTTGCGAATTGCCTGGCATTGAAGATATTGGATTGATTACTCCGGTTCCGGGGCAAACAAAAAGTGGCATAATCAGATCGTCGCGGGTAAGTATTGTTTCGCGCACTAAATTTCTTAAAACAGGGGTTTGTCTTAATCTCCTGAGTCGTGTGGTTGGGAAAGACATAATTAATTGGTTATAAGTTGTTTCTTCTGAAAATAGTTGATAATTGCCGACGAAATTCCTTGTGAATTTGCCATGCCTGCTGTAATAAGTGGTTCGATTCCACTTCGGATAACTTCTGCTGAAGTAGTTTGCCCGATGCAAACCAACCGCAACTTTGTTGTATCCATTTTTTCCGAAACCAGTTGAAGCAGATTGCTGCAACCGGATGGGCTGGTGAGTATAATCATATCGTATTGATCGTTCAGGATCAGTTGCAATGCGTCGTCTTTGATGGCGTCAGGAATTACTGTTTCATAAAAAAGTACCCTGGTACAAATTGCTTTTTTTGAGATTTTATCCTCGATTACCGAACGCGCAAGGTTGCCAATTGGGAAAAGAACCCGCTCTCCGACATTGACACGGTTGATAAAATCGGCTGAAAAATCTTCGGCAGTATTTCCCAGATTAATAAATTCTGCTGACGTACCGTAACATTCGAGGTGAGCGGCTGTTTTTTTACCAACTACTGCAATTTTTAAGTGTTCCGGAAGTCCATAATTATTTTGAAGGTCGAACAGGCGGGCAAAGAAAAACTTCAGGCCATTCGGACTTGTAAATACGATCCAGTTAAAAGAGTCGATATTTTTTAGCTGCAACCATGCAAATTCATCGAGCGGCAGCGGGCGTATTTCAATGGTCGGCATCGAAATCAGTGTGGCCGATTCTTCTGATAAAAGACTTTCCAGTTCAGCTGACTGACCGGCCGGACGGGTAGAAATGAACACCTTGTTTTCAAGTAATTTGCTCATTTTGTTTAGTTTGTAGGTTTGTTGATGGATTTTATCTGGCTCAATATTTCAAGTGCCCCTTTGCCGAGCATCTTTTCGGCCATTTCAACTCCAAGTTCGGTGCCTTTGCTTATTTCTCCTGAAATGGTTTCGTTGATAAACTGGCTTCCGTCAACCGAGGCAACAAATCCTTTCATGGTTAAAATGCCGTTTTCAACTTTAGAAAAACAACCCAGCGGAACCTGGCAACCTCCCTGCAAATGCGCCAGAAAAGCACGTTCGGCAGTAATGGCATTCCATGTTTCGGGGTGATTGATTTTTTCCATCAGTATTTCAACTTCCGGATCATTCATGCGGATTTCGATGGCAATTGCACCCTGACTGACAGCCGGTACAATTATTTCAGGATCAATTATTTCGGTAATGTATTTTTCAAGTCCAAGGCGTTGGAGTCCGGCAGCAGCCATGATCATTGCATCGCAATAACCATCTTCCATTTTTTGAAGGCGCGAATTGACGTTTCCGCGAATATCTTTGATGATAATCTGATTGTTCATTTTCATCAGCCCGGCCTGACGACGCAAACTGGAAGTAGCCACTACATCGCCGGCACCTAGTTCCGACAGCTTTTTGCCGCCTTTACTAACCAGTGCATCGCGAAATTCTCCACGTTCGAGCACTGCACCCAATTTCAAACCTTCGGGTAAGGTGGTTGGAAGGTCTTTCAGGCTGTGAACAGCCAGATCAACCGACCCATCGATCAACGCATTTTCGATTTCTTTGGTAAATAAACCTTTGTCGCCGATTTTTGAGAGCGCAACATCGAGAATTTTGTCACCTTTTGTTTTAATAATTTCCAATTCAACCTGAAGTCCAGGGAATAAATTTTCGAGCGTGGCTTTTACCTTTTTTGCCTGATACAGTGCTAATTGGCTGCCACGAGTTCCTATTCGTATGTTTTTTTTCATTGAGATCGATCAAGAGCAAACCAAGCGGATTTGCTGTCAGAAAATTTTAGACGAATTTAAATAAATCATTGATGATTTTTAACGAATCGATGTTTTTTCCGTTATCCGTCAAATCTTTGAGGTTTTTAATCAATAAGCGGGTGTATCGCTGGGTCAGGTGTTTGGCGTAATCGTCCACGATTTCCTGCATTTCAGGAGTGCTTAATTTTCGGTAAGTCGATAATTCTTCGAGGTTAATTGCCTGAAGATTTGTGGTGATTGTATTGATAGCAGGACGCAACGAGCGGCTTGCCAGCCATTCGGAGTAGTCAGCGACCACTTCATCGATTATAATTTGTGCTTTGGCTGCACTTTCTTTTTTCTTTTCGGTGGTTTGCCGCACTATTTCCTGAAGGTCGTCCACGCCGAGCACGCTAACGTTTTCCATTCCGGCCACTTCTTTGTCAATGTTTCGTGGAACAGATAAATCGACATAAACCTGGGCTTTGTTTGATCTCAGTTCAAGCGACCGAACCACCATTTCTTTTGTGATCAATGGCAGAGGAGCCGACGTGGCGATCATGATGATATCGCTTTCGTGAAGTGAGTCTTTGAATAGATCGAAGGGAACTGTTTCTCCATTGTACTTGGCTGCAGTTTTTTCAGCCTTTTCGTGGGTCCGGTTGGTTACGGTAACTTTGCCAACACCTTTTTTTACAATGTTTTGAAGCGCCAGATTTCCGGTTTCGCCGGCACCGATCAGCATTACACTTTTATCGTTTACCCCATTCAGCAGACACGAACACATTTCGACTGCTGCACTGCTTACTGAAGTGATGCCAAGCTTGATGCCTGTTTCGGTGCGGACACGTTTCCCAACTTCAAACGATTTCTGGAAAAGACGCATCAAAACTGCATCGGTCAAAGCAGCCTCGGTACATCTGATGTATGCTTCTTTCACCTGTCCAATGATCTGATCTTCACCAATAATCAGCGAATCAAGTCCCGAAACAACTTCGAACAAATGTCTGACTGCGCCGGTATTTGAACGGTGGTAAAAGTAATGCCAGCAATGATCGGTAACTTGTTTAAACTTTTTGATCACTTCATACACCAGCTCAAATGCAGTTTGGTTGTCGTGTACATCCTGCGAAAAGTAAATTTCAGTCCGGTTGCAGGTCGAAATCAATACCAAATCAGAGATTTCAGTTTCCTGTTGTAACATTTCAGAAAAGGGAACAATTTCCTCTTTTGAGAATGAAAATTTTTCGCGGACTTCGAGTGGTGTTGTTTTATAGCTAATTCCTATCAGGCCAATCATGATTAAATCTTTATCTAAATAGCTAATGTGAAATTCATTAATAGCAATCCATAAAACAGACTTAAGGAGTTTATGTTTCCTGAAAGTCAGTTCTTTTTACGGAAAAGCGCTTGAATTGAGATATTAGCTGCAAGATGGCGGCGGCCGGCAGAAATAGTATTCGGAGGTAGATGAATGTTGGGTATTTATATCGTAAACGAAATAAATCAGTTTTTCTTTCTGGCAGACTGCTGGTGGCTGAGCGGGTGTAACTGTGTATTTTTCAGTCTTTTTTTGAAAATTATAATCGTGAAACTGAAATGAAAATTCGACTATTTCAGAGGTTTTCGTTTGAGGTTCAACCTGAATGTTTTTTACCTGAATTTGTTCGCCCGGTTCGTTATCGGCATTGCCCTTGAACATACCTGTAGCGAAGCCGAAGAAATAGAAAACGGCCATGAGCAGATAAGGTAGTGGGCTGGATAAAATGCCAAATAGAAACACGTGCAGTTAATTTAGTTTGAAATCTTTGTTAATTTTTCACTTGTAAGGCAGCAAATTTAGTATTTCTGAATCAATAAAGGCGATTCTCCTGGTTGATCTTTGTCAATCGAAGATTCAATCTTTCAGGTACAAATTACTGTCGCCATAACTCAGAAAACGGTAATTGGTTGCCAGCGCATGTTCATAAATCGTACGCCACTCATTTCCCAGGTAGGCTGAAATAAGCAGCAGCAGCGTACTTTGCGGCTGGTGAAAGTTGGTGATCATTCCGTCAGTCAACCTGAACCGGTAGCCGGGTGCAATAATGATTTGAGTGGATGCTGAAAGAAAATCAGTTTGATGTTTGTCCAGGAATCTTATCAGTGCATTTATAGCTTCTTTATCCTGAAAGTTATTTTCCGTTTCCTGATAGGCTTCCCACTGCGAAACCTTCAGTTCAGCAATGTCAATTTCAGGATTTTTTATGACTTGAAAGCCCAGCCAGTAAATACTTTCCAATGTGCGGACAGAAGTGGTCCCGACGGCGATTTTCTTTCCGGAATGTTGAAGAAGTTGATTCAGAAAATCGCGCCGGATGTAAAAATGCTCGGAATGCATGTCGTGTCCCGAAATGGTTTCGCTTTTCACCGGCTGAAACGTTCCGGCTCCAACATGCAGTGTCAGTTCTGCCAGTTCGTGACCATCTTCTTTCAAATGATTGAATACTTTTTCGGTAAAATGTAAACCCGCAGTTGGGGCGGCAACTGAACCCTTTATTTTGGAATACACAGTTTGGTATCGTTCCAGATCGCTTTGTTCGGTTTCGCGGTTCAAATACGGTGGAATTGGCAGCGATCCGGCATTTTCAATGATACGTGAAAACTCAAAATCAGGATTGTTCCAGCTAAAACGGATCAGGCTTTTGTTGTTTTCAGGATCAGTTTGTTCGGCACAAAGCTCTGTTTCAGTATTGTCAATCCTGATAATTTTTCGCAATATTTCACCTTTCCACTTTTTCTGGTTGCCGATCATACATTTCCAGACACACGATTTGGTGGTTTGAAAGGCGATTTGGTAATCAGCGGGTTCGTGAGGATCGAGGCAGAATATTTCGATTTTGGCCCCGGTTTCTTTCAGAAAATGAATCCTTGCACGAATGACTTTAGTATTGTTGAAAACCAGCAAGCTATTGGCCGGCAGGTAATCCGCCAAATTCCGGAATTGAGCGTCCTGAATTTGTCCGTCTTTCCAAACCAGCAATTTCGACTGATCGCGTTCGGCCAGTGGATATT
>CAMDGL010000281.1 GCA_945897845.1 Chitinophaga pinensis
GTTTGTGCTTTGACGGCAAATCCGACTAAAATCAGGATAAGCGCTGTGAAAATTATTTTCATAATCAGATTATTTATGAGTGATTAAATTCCGAACACGAATAGATATAACCTAAGATCATTTACAGGAAATGATCTTAGGTACTGAAGAATAAGTAAAAGAATAGGCAGACTCTTGAAAAGGTGCATCTGCTTATTTTGAAAAGATATTACAGTTTGATAAACTCAACCCTTCGGTTCAGGGCTTTGTTGACAGGTGTGTCGTTTGGCGCAACAGGTTTGGTTTCGCCTAAACCATCGGTTTCGAGTCGGTCGGCATTTACTCCGAATGATTTGGCGAGTTCGGCTTTAACCGATGCTGCCCTGCGTTTCGAAAGATCCAGATTAGCTGCATCTTGTCCATCAGAATCAGTATGCCCAAATATTTTGACTTTCACATCAGGCACTTCGTTCAAGACTGCTGCTATGTCTTTGAGCGTGCCATACGATTCTGGTTTTACCACATCTTTGTTCACGTCAAAATAAATTCCGTAAGTAACCAGTTTACCTTCGGTCATCAGTTTGTTGCGGGTATCGGGAAGCCCGGTTGCTATCCTGAAATTGGTAAACATGGCTGTTCCCCTGTCGAATCGGACCATATTGAATTTATAGTTTTTAGACATGGCCTTGGGGAGGTCAAAAACTTTGGATTCGTCAACATAAAGTCGAATACGTTCTTTTTGCACCCAAACGGATATTTTATATTTTTTGTCAGCTAATAACCTCACTTTATCTGTATTTCCGCTAAGTTCGGGGGTGCCGTCGCGGTAATACGAATGATAGTATGTAGTATATGCAAAATCGAACCGGATTGCAGCATCGCCGGGGCGGGCTAACCCATAGTCGATATCTTTGGGTTTAGAAGTGCTCAGCACATTAAAAGACCATGCAACATTATTTCCGTCCTCCGGATTTTTTTGCGGCACAACATCAAATTCGATGGTGTAATTTTCAGGTAGGGTGATGGGTTGATCTAAAACCGTGGCTCCGCGATCATTGGTGAGATTGAACCAACGGCCCTCAAAAAGGTTGTTTGTAACCACTTCTCCCGAGCCAGTAGTGTTCCAAAGAACTGGAAAATCACCGATATTTCCGTCAGTAAAATCATCATAAAAAATTACTTTTTCACCGGGCACAAAATCGAATTTTGAATAGGATTGAAAAGCAGGAGTTCCCGATACCGATTTTGAATCTGTTACTTCTGAAGCTTGTTCTCCTGTTTGTTCTTCCGTTTGTTCCCCGTCGTCTGTCTTTTTTTTCTTTTTGAAAAGATCTTTGACTCCGTTTTCAACTGCATCCAAACCTTTGTCAATTCCCTGGTCAACTTTGTCGTTTGCCCTGTTGGTCGTCTGGTTTTTCAATTTCCCTTTTATGTTTATTTGGGCCTCCAGACTAACTGATATCAAACAAAAAAAGAGTACGAATAGAAATGGGTATGTTTTCATCTTATTTGAAATTAGGTTCGCCTAAATATACCGAAATCCAATCGAATAATTAATCACTAAAAAGCAAAATAATCTAAATTATTATTGCCAAAATAAAGACTTTCTAGTCTGATATATAGGAGTATACCTTACGATTATTGAGAAATGCTATACTTCGATTTTTTAAACTCTATTTCGAGTACATCTGCAATTTCAGCCGGATTAATTATTGGCATTTCGTCGGTAAATAATTTATAATCCAGCAATTCCGATTTTTTACTTTTTTCGAAAACCGGCAACTTAGTGCGATTGGTTGTTTCAACATGATTGCCCTGTTTATCAACAATAATTATTTTAGGTAGAAAAACCCCTTTCCTTCCTATAAAAGAATCCATGATTTTAACAGCATCATCAAATTCCTTTTTCGTAGCGCGGCCAAGGGCTTCATATCTAAATATTTTTTTATTGTCCCATGTTGAGATTGTCGCATAGCTTTCAGATATTTTATCGTCAATGTTCGACTCAAGATTAAGCGTATCGTGCCCCGATGGCATTAAAAGAACCTTTCCTCCGCCGCCTTCAATATTAGCAGCATAACGCGGCACAGTAATTCCTGATATCCAGCCTTGCAAATGCTTCATATATATTTTACCAACCTGAATGGGAGTTATAAAATGTACAATTCCTCTTTCCTTGTGACATTGCAAAAGATAATACGGATGAATTCCAATCCAAAACATTCGTCTAAATGTTTCCGCCAATATCCGGTAAGTATCGTTTACATGGTTCAACAATACGGTTTGGTTTCTGATTGTAAAACCATGCGAGGTGATTTTTTTTACTGCACTGGCCAAATCTTCTGTTAATTCCTGAAAATGGTTGATATGGGTCATGAAATAAACATATTTATCGATGCCCTTGTTGTATTTGTTTGCCGATATTTTTATCAGTTCAAGCAACTCGTCGGTAATGGCCATGGGCAGAACAACCGGTACCCTGGTCGCAATTCGGATTGCCCTGAGATGTGGTATTTTGCTTAGTTCTTCCAGAATGTACTTTAACCTCGGTTCACTTATCATCAATGCATCGCCACCTGTTACCAAAACTTCGTTGATATTCGTATTGTAACCGATATAAAACAAGCCTTTATCTACTTCAGCACTATTAACATCAACTGTGCTGTCCAACGATTTTGCCCTTTGGCAGTGCACACAATATGAGGCACAACTCGTATTTTCAGCAACAAAAAGTGCAACCCTGTTCGGATAACGCTGATAGGCTGCCCCAAAGCTCCTCGAACCTTCATCCATCGCGCCTTCCAAACCGGCATCAGGAAACAGCAGGTTTGCAGGGGTGGGCACACTTTGCCAAAATATCGGATCAAGACGCTTTTTTGATTTTTCTGAAAAAAAGACAGGATGGAATGGATCTTCCTGCATCAGGGAAGCATAATAAGGACTTATCCTAAATGGTTCTTTCCCTTCCTTTTTAAGCATGTTTATTGTTCTTATAATTTCCTTTTCCTGATGATTGTTCAGAATAATTACCTTTTTTAATTGCTCAACCGTGCGAATTGAATTCTTCTTTTGCCATTTCGGATCGCTCCACTGTTCCCGGGTCACATCTTTCCACAACTCGATGGTGTTAAATTTTCTAGGCTGGTATAAAAAGTTTTCTTCTGTATTCATTTTAAAAAGTTTTAATCCAAATGTCCAATCTCTTTAAAAATACAAATTTTTTCATCGTTAGCAAAAAAGAGGTCGCCTCAATGAATGAAACGACCTCTTTTCGCAATATTATTTTGCTTACGTACTACAACAAATTGGCTACTTTGGTTAATCCGGGAACATTGATAAACTTTATCTTTCTGCCTTGCAGGTCAATCAGTTGATCTTGTTTAAATTCAGACAGTAACCTGATAACACTTTCGGTTGCAGTTCCAACCATGTTTGCCAGTTCTTCACGGGTAAGTGAAATCTGCAGGGTGTTGGCATTGTCGAGTTCAAAATTTTCCTTCAGCAGCAGCAGTACTTCTGCAAGTCGTTCGCGTACTGACTTTTGCGCGATATCAGTAATATAATCATTTGCCTCACGTAATTCTTTGCAAACGATTTGCAGCATGTGGTGTGCAAACTGCCAGTTGTTTTGAATCAGAAACAACAGCGTTTGATAAGGAATGTGGCTCAATACGGTTTCCTCAATAACTTTTGCTGTGGTACAAGCCAATTCCTGACTTAAAAGTGAACGGTAAGCAATAATATCGCCCTTTTTTGCAAATCGGATAATCTGCTCTTTTCCATCGATACCTGTCTTGAATATTTTCAGAATACCGCGGGTAACACAATAAAAACCTGTTAATCTGCTTCCTTCCCTATAAATAATACTTCCCTTTTTATACAACGAGCAGGTTTTGTCATAATTAAGCTGAGCTATTTCCTGAACAGTAAGTTTTTTAAACAATTGAAATCCTTCCAAATCGCATTCGTCGTCCGTAGGCCGTTTAATTGAACTTCTCATTGAGTTATTTTGTTTTGTTTATATTTAAGATTGATCAGGTCTAAATATGCACTTTAAAATTATCATTCATAAAATTTTAATGTGATAGTTTGCCCCTGATTTGAAACGTAAAATTAGCTTAATTATTCAAATTGCAATACTTATAAAATTTGATATGAAACGAGCATGTTCGTTAAACACATACAAGGATGGATATCTCACATGCGAGTTCCATCCGGCAATTAAAAAAAAAATATTTACGGATGAAACATGTAATTGACCTGGCCTGGAAACAAAATTTAGCTTTCGAATGTGATATGGACGGACATCATTTGGTTATTGATGCATCGAAAGAAGGTGGTGGCGATGACCTTGGTCCGCGCCCGAAAAAGCTGATGCTTACAGCTCTGGCTGGCTGTACCGGCATTGACGTAATAATGATCCTAAAAAAGATGAAAGTTGAACCGGAAGCTTTTAATGTAATTGTTGAAGGCGATTTGACAGAAGAACACCCAATGCGCTACAATAAGATGAAAGTAATTTATCAGTTTAAAGGCAAAGACCTGCCTTTTGACAAGCTCGAAAAGGCAGTAAAACTTTCAGAAGAAAAATATTGCGGCGTTTCGGCTGCTTACCGTTTGGCAATGGATCTTTCGATTGAAATTAGGGTGGTGGAATAAACCAAATTTTAAAAACCTTGAAATCCCAACCGGTATTTGACGAAGGAAACGAAAAGATCTTTACCATCCGGAAGATCAGCGATTTTGATGAAGATGAAATTGAGCACAACCTCATGCCTCATCTTCATGATTTTTATTCTATTTTCTGGATTAACTCCGGCGAAGCCATCCATGCAACTGAATTTGTTGAATACAGCCTGAAAGCCGACACTGTATTGTTTGTTCCGCCAGGATTAAAGCACAGAATGTACATTGACCAATCGGTTGGTGGAATTTACATGCTTTTCAACGAGGAATTTATCCAATACAACCAGAAAAACCATGTTCCGCTAAAGGAATACCGGCTGTTCAACAATCCTGACTTCAAAAGCCTGATCACAATATTTCCGGAGAAACGTGAGAAACTGAAAAGCATTGCAGGATTTATTTTGGATGAATTTAAAAATTCTGATGATTACAGCCAGGAAATTATACTGAATTTGCTGCACCTGTTTTTACTCGAATCACGTCGTATTTTTGATCAGCAATATGAGGCGCCGAAAGAAGAAACAGATTCAACGCCCGATACCACGATCATTAAATTTAAACAGTTGATTGAGAAAAATTACCAGACTCAAAAGAATGTGTCGTCGTATGCTGAAATGCTGAACATGAATCCTTCGTGCCTTAACGAAGTTGCAAAAAAAACAACCGGAATCACGGCCGGCGAACTGATCAGGAACCGCGTTATTGAAGAAACCAAGAAATTGCTTTACTCCAGCAGCCTGTCGGGAAAAGAGATTGCATTTCA
>CAMDGL010000282.1 GCA_945897845.1 Chitinophaga pinensis
CGCGATCAGGATTTTTACAACATGCAGTCCCAGTTTTTCGACCAGATTATCGAAGATTGGCGCTGGACTGCTGATCCGGAGTTGGAAGTTTTGTTGCGTCAGGCGCTCGAACTGCATTTGCTTTGGTTGCGGGAATGTTTCGATCCGGATGGGGACGGATGCTACGAAAGTTACCTGAATACCTGGCCTACCGATTCGCAGTGGTACAATGGTGGCGGCTCTGCCGAAGAAACATCGTATGCTTACCGCGCACATTTGGCTGCACGCGACATGGCTCGTCGGGCAAAAGATGCGGATGCAGAAAATTTTCACAACCAAATGCTGGAGAAAATCAAAAAGGGATTTTTTGCGAAACTCTGGATTCCAGAGCGCGGACATTCCGGTTCTTATCGAGAGCAAGGCGGACACGAACGCCTTCACACCGATCCCTGGTTGTACAGTATTTTTCTGCCCATCGATGCCAAACTAACCAATGATTTGCAGGCGATTGAATCAACGTATTATTCTGAATGGGCTTTGCAGAACGACAGGAATCCACTTGGCGGCCGCAAGGTTTGGACTTCAAACTGGATACCGGGAATCTGGTCGGTTCGCGAATTATGGCCTGGCGACAATTACCACCTGGCTTTAAGCTATTTTCAGGCAGGCTTACCCGATGATGGGTTCGATATTTTGCGTGGAACTTTTATGTACAGTGGTTTTGGGTCAGTGGTTCCTGGCAACCTGGGTGATCCTGCGGGAGGAATTGATTTTGGCGATTGCATGCACCCGTTTACCCGCACAGTTGTTCAGGGTCTGTTTGGATTCAATCCAGATCTTCCGAATGGCACCATAAATTTTAATCCTCAGTTTCCATCCAAATGGAATCAGGCTTCTATCGAAATTCCGGATGTCCGGATCAGTTTTTATCAATCGGAAAAACAAATCAAATACAACATCGGATTGAATCAGTCAGCAACGCTTGTGGCGCGCATTCCTTTTTCTGCTCACACAGTCAGTTCGGTAATCGTAAATGGCAAAGCTGTAAAATGGACTGTACTTCCGTCAGCAGGACGAAGTCTGTTGCAATTAACTCTTCCTGATACCAAAAATGCGGAAATACTGATCAATACTTCTGGAGAATTGGCTTACGAAAAACCGGTTTTTGTTGAAGGAAAGGTTGGTGAGATGATTCAATTGCCAGTGAAGGATACTAAAGTTATGGAGGTTTATGATTCTCAGAAAATACTGAAAAACTATACCGTTTCAAAAAATGCCATTCAAGCCAGACTTGGAACGAATAAAGGTTTTCATACCTTGATTGCAAAAGTATTGTTTGGAGAAAATCCTCAGTACCGGGTGTTTCGGATCAAAGTCAACGATCCAATGGGTGAGGCGATCTATGCGGCCAAATTTCTGGACCAGGTTCCTGCCACTGCGAATTGGAATCCAATCGATATCAGTAAATTTTTGAATGCCGATGTCCGTGAAATTTACAGGCAAAAATACCTGTCGCCGCGCCCGAAAACGGTTTCTTCCCGGATCGGAATTGATGGCTATTCGGCCTGGACTTTTCCGCACTGGGGAGCCAAAGCGCCTGAAATTAATCTGGATAGAGTTGTGGACTACAAAGTCTCCGGCCAGATCGTTACACCACAAAAGGTTCCTTTCCGGTGGTCCGACGGCCCAAAAAATATTGCGTTTACTTCGCTATGGGATAATTTCCCGCACGAGATAACGGTTCCGGTAAAGCAAAAAGGTGATGCCGTTTGGTTGCTCATTGCCGGATCAACCAATGTGATGCAATGTCAGATTGCCAATGCGGTGGTTCGGCTGAATTATGCTGACGGGAGCACCGATTCGCTTGAACTTGTTCCTCCGGTAAATTATTGGAGTTTGAGCACGATTTACTCGCATCCGCAGGCACCTGGTTCTGGCTTGCGAAACTATTACGATGCAGAGAAAGACAAATTCTGTCTGCCAGAAAAACTTCCGGAAACCGTTGAACTGGGTAAAAACTGTCGCGCCATGGTTCTGAATCTGAAACTACGAACCGGAATTGAACTGGAAAGCATTACACTTGAAACCCTTTCGCAGGAAGTGGTGGTCGGGTTGATGGGAGTTTCGGTTATGACTCAGAAATGAGATATATAATGATGGTTGAATCTTAATAATGCAAAATTCTCACAAAAAAACTGAGCGATTTTCTGATTTTTTTAGGATACATGGGTTTTAAAATGAGTATTGTAATTTGTCTTGATCAAAATTAGGAAAATAAAACGCATTGTTCAAATCACTTTATTGTGCAATAAATTGGCTGAATTGTTCAACTTATAGTTATTTCTATTCGGTAAGTTTGTTTCAATATTCTAATCAATCTGACCGAATTCTCAATCTGGCTAACAATACTGCCTTTTTATGGAAAGAACAGCAAGTTGTTTGGCAAAGCTTGAACGAATGAATAAGGCTTTGCGTCACGAAGAACCCGACCGGGTTCCGATCAGCGATTTTTTCTGGGGAAGTTTTGTAAAACGGTGGAGAAAAGACCTGAAACTTCCTGATAGTGCAGAGCCCTATTCGTATTACGACCTCGACTGGATCGTTACAACTCCCAATATGGACCCCACCATTCGTCCTTTCGAAACGATCAGGGAAAACGAAATAGAGGTAGTAGTAAAAACCGGTTTTGGTGCCATCATGCGCAAACGATACGATTTTCAGATGCCTGAATTCATGTCGTTTGAAATTGATACGATTGAAAAATTGCAGGCTTATGAATTTGACGATGCTTACGATCGACGCCGGTATTTTGAGGCAGGTGATAATCAGATTGCCGGAGTGGGCGATGGCTTTGAACGTAATTCGCCTGCCTGGGTAGAAACCGTCAAATTGCTGCATCCCAACTTTCCGGTTTACGGAAGTATCATCGAATGTTCCGAATGTCTGACCCGGCTGATTGGTCAGGAAAATACGCTGTTCTGGATGGGTATGTATCCTGATGAACTGGGCGAATGCATCAACAAAATCGGCCAGTTTTACCTCGATTGTACCAAGGCTCAAATTGCGGCAGCCGATGGTTTACTCGATGGGTTTGTTATTTGGGGTGACGTGGCTTACAAACAAACCATGCTTTTTGACCCCGAATACTGGCGCGAATATTTCAAACCATGGGTAAAAGCCATGATCGAAGAATGCCATAAATACAATCTTCCGGTGATTTATCATGGTTGCGGAAATGTAAGCTTGATTTTTGAAGATTTCATCGAAATGGGTTTGGATGCCTATAATCCACTGGAAGTAAAGGCAGATATGGATGCGGTTCGCCTGAAAAAATTATACGGAAATAAAATTGGCTACTGCGGCAACAACGACATTCAGGTTTGGGAAACAGGCGATAAAGAATTGATAAAGCGGGAAATTCTGAAAAAGTTGAATGCTGCCAAAGGAGGAGGATTTATTTTTCAATCAGACCATTCGGTTTCGAGCGCTGTTTCAGGCCAGACTTACGACTACATTGTGAAATTGGTTCGTGAATACGGTAAATATCCGTTGCAACTCGTTGATTTTGTTTGGAAATAGAAAATCTATTTTGTAGGTTTACGTCAAAAGTTCAAATAAGGAATCGGGTTTCAAATAAGGAACAAAAGGGAAATAAAGTTCAAAATGAAACCAGCTTTTTATTTGATCTGGAAATGTAAATAATTTATTTTTCTGCTGAGTAAATAGGATAGGATAAACGTATTACAATACAACCGTGACAGTACAGAATAGTATATTGATGTTTATTTTGACGATTTTATAATTGAAACTAATTAATAATCAGTGAATATTTAGGTCATTTTAGATCTAAATTACATTCAATAATTATACAAGTAAGAATTCTAAACTTAAAAATTATAATAGTATGAATTGATTTTAGAAGAAAAGAGGCGAAGAATGCTACCAACATCCTCCGCCCCGAGCTTTAATTAACGAATTAATTAAATTTAAACAACTGCAAACTTATGAAAGAAAAATGGATTTTTCTGTCCCGCTCAGGTGACAGATGGTTGTCTTCACGTGCAAAAATCTTTCTGGTTGTTTTTGCTTTGAGCTTTAATGCAAGTTTTGCGGGTATCACTTCTGATTTTTCCGGATTGTCAGGCAATTCGTCAGAAGTTGAAACTTCAAGTTCACAGGCACAACCCAAAAAGTTAACCGGAACAGTTTATGATGAAGATGGCAAGCCTGTTCCCGGAGCCACAGTGATGATTAAAGGAACTAGAAATGGAACGGTTACAGATATCGATGGCTCATTTACCATTGATGTTGAACCCAATTCAGTTTTGTTAGTATCATTTGTGGGTTATGAAAACGAGGAGATTATTGTTGATGGAAAAACTGCCGTCCACGTAGCATTAAAAGTAGTGTCTGAAGAGATCGAAGATGTTACCGTTGTTGCTTTTGCCAAGCAAAAGAAGGAAAGTGTAATTGCATCAATCACAACAGTTAAGCCTTCAGAGCTGAAAATTCCTTCGAGTAACCTTACCACCGCATTGGCTGGACGTATGTCTGGTTTGATCTCTTACCAAAGAAGTGGTGAGCCGGGAAAGGATAATGCTGAGTTCTTTATCCGTGGGGTAACTACTTTCGGCTATAAGAAAGACCCTCTTATCCTGATTGATAACAATGAGGTAACCACTCAGGAATTGTCACGTATTCAACCTGATGATATTGCCAGTTTCTCTATTATGAAGGATGCAACTGCCACCGCACTTTATGGATCGAGGGGAGCAAACGGTGTTATTCTGGTAACCACCAAAGAGGGGGCTGAAGGAAAGGCACAAATAAGTATAAGATACGAAGAGGCCATCTCTCAACCAACGAGTTTGGTTGAACTTGCCGATCCGATAACTTACATGCGCCTGCACAATGAGGCTGTCAGAACTCGTGACCCACTTGGGATGACACCCTATTCTCAGAACAAGATTGCGAATACGATTGCGGGAGGTAATCCGTTTGTTTATCCAACCAACGATTGGTATAAAATTCTGTTTAAAGACCAGACGATAAACGATCGTTTAAATTTCAATGTGAGCGGGGGCGGAAAAATTGCCCGTTATTACCTGGCTGGTAGTTTCAGTAACGACAATGGTGTGCTAAATGTTGATGAAAAGAATAATTTCAATAGTAATATTAAGTTGAAACGATACATGTTACGTTCGAATGTCAACATCAATGTTACAAAAACTACAGAAGTAGTGGTTCGTTTGAATGGAACTTTTGACGACTATACCGGACCGATTGACGGAGGAGAAAGTATTTATAAAAAGGTAATGAAAACCAATCCGGTATTGTTTCCTCCTTATTATCAAGCCGATGAGAATAATATTTATACTCAGCATATTCTTTTTGGAAACTACGATAAAGGTTTGTACATCAATCCTTATGCTGATATGAC
>CAMDGL010000283.1 GCA_945897845.1 Chitinophaga pinensis
CTGAATTAAGATTTCCATGTCAGAATAGAAAATTGATTATTCGATTTCGAAAATATTTCACATCTTTGCCTTGCTTATAAAGAATCACTTAACTCCTTATAAATTAGAAGTTTTACACTATGAAAGTATTAAAATTTGGAGGAACCTCCGTAGGATCGGTTGAAAACATGCGTGCAGTAATGCAGTTGATTACCGATGGAAATCAAAAATTAGTTGTTTTGTCGGCTATGTCGGGCACAACAAACTCACTGGTTGAAATCGCAAATTACCTTCAGAAGAAAAACAAGGACGCAGCCAGACAGGTAATTAGCCAGTTGGAACAGAAATACTATAAAGTAGTCAACGATTTATACGCAACAGAAGAGAAGAAGGAAAAAGGAAAAACAAATGTTTCCACCATCTTTCAGACCATCAAAACGTTTACTTCAGGAGAATTTAACGAAGTGGGAGAAAATGCAATCGTTGCACAGGGAGAATTGCTTTCAACTGCACTTTTCACGGAACTGATGCTTGAAAATGGTTATAAAACAGTTTATTTGCCAGCATTGGATTTTATGAAAATTGACAGCGACAAAGCTGCTGATTCGTATTTCATTCGCGAAAACATTGCAAAAGTTCTGAAGGATAATGAAGTTGCTGATTACTATATTACACAAGGATTTATCTGTAGAAATGCAACCGGAGACATTGACAATCTGCAACGTGGCGGAAGCGATTATACAGCTACACTGATTGGCGCTGCCATCGATTCAGAAGAAGTTGAAATCTGGACCGACATTGACGGATTCCATAACAATGATCCGCGTTTCGTCGAAAACACAAAGAAAATCGACCAGCTTTCGTTCGACGAAGCCGCCGAGCTGGCTTATTTCGGAGCAAAAATTCTGCATCCTCAAACCGTTCTTCCAGCCAAACTTCAAAATATTCCGGTTCGTCTGAAAAACACCATGAACCCGGAAGATGAAGGAACTTTGATCACTGCAGAATCAAGTAGTCACGGTATTAAGGCTGTTGCAGCCAAAGATGGAATTACTGCGATCAAAATCAGATCGTACCGAATGTTGAATGCATACGGATTCCTGAAAAATATCTTCGAGATCTTCGAGTTCTTCAAAACTCCAATTGATATGATTTCGACTTCGGAAGTTGCCGTTTCACTGACCATTGACAATACCAAACATCTGAAGGAAATTGTTTCGGAATTGAAGGAATATGGTGAAGTTGAAGTTGACTCTGATTTGACAATTGCCTGTATTGTCGGGGAAATGATTGCCGAAGAAACAGGATTTGCATCGAAGGTTTTTTCCGCCCTTAAAGACATTCCAATCAGGATGATTTCTTATGGTGGAAGCCGACACAATATTTCGGTTCTGGTAAAAACAGACTTAAAAAAACAAACACTTCAGGCACTGAGCAACGATCTTTTAAATTGCATTTAATTATTTGTGATGGAGGCAAACGAAAGCAATGCCCATTTATTTTACATTAAATTGGTTTTTTTTTCGTTATAATAAGGTTGTAAATATTATTTCCCTATATTTGCATCAATATTTCAATTTTTTTATTACATATTATGAAAACAGGTAAAGTTAAATTTTTCAACGAGTCAAAAGGATTCGGTTTTATTAAAGACAGTGAATCTGACAAAGAATACTTCGTTCACGTTTCAGGTTTGGTTGACCAAATCAGAGAAGATGACGACGTAACTTACGAACTTCAAGAAGGAAGAAAAGGATTAAACGCGGTAAATGTTAAACTAGCATAATAGTCTAATATTTTAAAGATTTTAAAGTTCGAAGCCCTGCAAATGCAGGGCTTTCTTTTTATAAACAGTTTACTTTATGATCCCCATTTTTTTCATCAGGAAAGTAGCATTCATGGTACTTGTGACACCTTCTTTCAACTTATAATCAAACTGCAACTCATCACCCGACAGATTCACATCGAAGCACTGATTTTTAATAACACCGGGAAATTGGCCAGCTAACTCAGTCAGTTTCAAATCGTGTGTTGCCACCATACAATGTGTATTGAGTTCAACAAGTTGCTTTAGTAATTCGACCGAACCATTTAGCTTGTCAATCGAATTGGTTCCCTTCAGCATTTCATCGATAATGATGAATAGCTTTTCGCCGCTGCGAAGTTGGTCAAGCATGTATTTCAGACGCAACAACTCAGCATAAAAATACGATTCATCTTTCATCAGGTTGTCAGTGGTGCGCATATTGGTAAACAATCGTACCGGCGAAAATGCGAATGACGTTGCACACACCTTACAGCCTTGTGCGGCCAATATCAGGTTGATCCCAACAGTTCGCAAAAAAGTACTCTTTCCGGCCATATTTGCCCCTGTGATAATCACAACCTGCTCGCCATCGCTCAGATAAAAATGGTTGTCAATTCTTTTCTCTGCTGCAATCAATGGGTGTCCAAGATTTTCGGCCTGAATCACAAATCCATCAGCATTAATCGTTGGAACCGTCCATTCCGGATGATTGTAATTCAAATTGGCCAAACTGATCAATGAATCAATTTCAGCAATTACTTCAAACCATTCTTCCAATTGCCCGCCATAGGTCTTTTGCCATTTGTACAGCCTGTAAATACACCGGATATCCCAAAGAAAGATTGAATCGAGCACAAAACCGACGATAATATTCTGTGAATAATCCAGTTCATTCAATATTTTCTGAAGCGACGAAGTGATCTGACTGGCTGGTTTTCCCTGATTGTACAACTTGTTTTTCTGATGAACCAGATAAGCAGACTTAAATTCCTTTTTCTCGATAAGCAAAAGCATATCAGCATATTGATTTAACAATTTTGTTTTTAAACCAAATGCTTTCTTAAATTTTCCGATGGTTTGAGAATAAGAAAGAAACAACACCCACTGCATAAAAACAGCGCCATAAAAGAACAGATCGGGGATTGAATCCATCACCCAAAGAAAGCCCAACAGCAATGTTATGACCGGAAGTACAGCAAGAATAACTTTCAGGAATGAAATATGTTTCAGCAGGATGGGCTCTTTCTGATGAAAAACAGTTTCAGCAAAACCACTGATTTCTGCATTTCGACCAGTCGCGAGGAACTGTTGACGCCAATCCAAACACCCAGCCAATTCATTAACAGCCATCTGTTTTTGCCTGATGATTTCTGCATCCTGATTGCTTTTCTGAACAGAACCTGCCAATTTATTTTTTCCTCCTGAAGTAACAGTGCGGTTCAGGAATTGGAAAAACGAATTCTCTCCGAACAAATCAAGGTCATACGAATAGTCATGATCGGGATGAATAAATTCCGTACCGGGTTCAAACGGACTGAAATCGCGGTGAATTCCCTTCACTTCATTTGTATTTATTTCGAACAGATTCCGGAAATATTTCAGTTGTTTTTCGAGACTGACTGACCGTTTGACCAAAAAGAGAAAAGCTGCCAAACAGAAAAATACAGTGATCCAACCTATCAGTTGACTAACGGGCATCAGGTAAATAAAAACGGGGACAACGGATAGAAAAAATGCAAGGCGAAGCCATGAGATAAAACGAACCTGAATTTTCTTTTTATCGAGTTCCTGCTGATATTGTTGCGCCAAAGTCTCGTATTGGCCTGTGATTTTCTGTTTCATTAATTAAAAAACTGATAGTGTGCCAAACGATTGATTGTAATGAGTATGGTTCCGACATAAACAAATAAGAAAAGCAGAAACGTAACTGACTCCTCAACGGTAAGGTAAGTACTGGAAATGTCGGGTTGCATCGACCTGAAGTACTTTTTCTGAATCCACAGAATTGTTTTGTATGCAGCAAAACCGGTTAGAATACCCCAAATACAACCAGTCAGAATATCCAAGGGGAAGTGCAGCCCCAAATAAATACGGGTGTATGAAACAACAATTGCCCAAATGAAAATCAAAATGGAATACCACCTGTTCCTGAACAAAAAAGCTGTAAAGGCTGCAACAGTAAAGCTATTTGCTGCGTGTGCCGAGAAGAAACCGTAAAGTCCCCCTTTGTTTAAAATGTTGTGTATTAGTCCGTTTAAAGTCGGATCGTGGCTTGGACGCAAACGCTGTGTCAAATCTTTTATCAATCCTGAAAACTGGTCGCTAACAGCAATTGCCAGCGCAAGAATGATAATGATATAAATAGAATTGCGACGGTATTTTTTAATGATAAAATACAGCAACAATGCGTAAAATGGATACCAGATTTCCTTGCTGGTCCACAAAACATTTACTCTGTCCCAAAAGCTGTTGTGAAAGCTGTTCAGAAAAAGTAAAAGTGATTGGTCTATTTCCCGGATTGCATCTAAAATACCCATAATAAAAGTGACTGAAGTATATTAAATTACCCGAAGTCAGGAGCATTAATAAGTACTTTAGGCACTCCCAACTTTAGGCATTCCCAACTTTCTATTTATTCAGTATTTGCCAGATTTTATCTTTCAGGCTCGTGATTCCTTCCCCAGTTATGGATGAAATAAACAGGTGCGGAATGTCCTTTAAAACCTCAGAAATTTCAGCTTTCAATTCCTCATCCAGAAAATCGCTTTTGCTGATTACCATAAAACGCTCTTTATCGAGCAATTCAGGATTGTACTTTTCAAGCTCGTTCATCAGGATGAAAAATTCTTTCCGGTAATCTTTTGCATCAGCCGGAACCATAAACAAAAGCATGGAATTACGTTCGATGTGGCGCAAAAAGCGAAGTCCAAGTCCTTTGCCCTCATGAGCTCCTTCAATAATCCCGGGAATATCGGCCATCACGAACGATTGATTGTCGCGGTAACTTACAATACCCAGATTTGGAACCAGAGTTGTGAAAGGATAATCGGCAATTTTTGGCTTTGCTGCCGAAACAACAGAAAGCAGCGTTGATTTCCCGGCACTTGGGAATCCAACCAAACCAACATCGGCCAGAATTTTAAGTTCCAGTGTATAATAACCTTCGATCAGTTCTTCGCCCGGCTGAGCAAAACGCGGTGTTTGCTGTGTTGGTGATTTGAAATGAGTGTTTCCCAATCCGCCACGTCCACCCTGAACCAGAATATGCGATTCTTCATCTTGAGTTATCTCGAATAGGAATTCGCCGGTTTCGGCATCTTTGGCCAGCGTTCCCAACGGAACATCCAGAATAACATCTTCACCATCGGCTCCGCTGCTGCATTGTTTTCCTCCCGATCCGCCATGACCGGCAAAAACATGTTTACGGTATTTCAGGTGAAGCAGTGTCCACATTTGCGCATTGCCCCGAAGTATAATATGTCCTCCGCGACCGCCATCGCCTCCGTCAGGACCGCCCTTGGGTTCTGACTTTTCTCTTCTAAGATGCGTTGATCCGGGACCGCCATTCCCTGATTTGCAAAATATTTTAACGTAATCTACAAAATTTGTATCTGCCATAAAAAAAA
>CAMDGL010000284.1 GCA_945897845.1 Chitinophaga pinensis
TGGAAGGTTCACTTTTTTTATTCCCGAACGGATTTCATTTACAAACGAACGGCTTTCATCGGGTGTGATGCCGTACCTAATGGCGAATTCACTGGCAATAGTTTCTGATTTGTATCTTTGCCTGGTTTTTCGGAGAACAAACCAGGCAGGCTCTTCCATTTGAAGGTAATTATTACTGTTTTGAAACCAGACCAGATACGATTGTCCGATTTTTTTTTTGAGATATTGCAGTGCAGGCATGAATAAAAAATTTTCGATTTTAAAGATAGACTAATTTTGAATAAATTTTGCTGCCGGTAAGGTAATTGCACAAAATTTCTGTGCTACATGGCTGATTAAATGTTTTGTGCATTGGTTTTCGTTTATTAGCGTATCAGACTTTCTGAAGCAAAAAATCAGTTTTTATTACCTCCTGAATCAGCGTTTTTTCCATGGTTGCATCCCTACATTCCGTGTATCTTTATGCAATTGTTTCTATTTTTTTTATATGAATTTACTGGATTTCATCAGAAGGTTTCCCGGAGAGAATGAGTGTCTCCAATATTTTATATCTATCCGCGAAAATATAGGTGTTAAATGCAAGAAATGTGGCTGCAATAAGCATAACTGGTTAGTAGAAAAAGATCAGTTTGAGTGCGTGAAATGCGGAACGCAAATAGGCATAAAAAGTGGAACCATTATGGAATATACAAAACTTCCAATCAAATACTGGTTTATTACTATATATATGCTGACCTCTTCTGAAAAGGATTTTTCGGCAATCGAATTACAGCAAAAGTTGGGGTGCAGGGAATTTGATCAGGTTGAAGAAATGTTGTTTAATTTGAATATCATCAAGAAAAAATCAAATTTAAAGTACACTTTTGACACTCTTTTGTACAAGTGTTTAAAGTTCCAGAATTATATTGTATAATCTAAAAGTAAGCAATAATAGATTTGTTTTTTCATGAGATGTGAAGTTTTAGGGTAGCAGGGTGTTTCGGTAATGCGGAACGACCCTGCTTTTTTTTATGTTTCCACGCATCACTTCATTTTTCAAATCAGTAATTCTGAAGTTAAAAATCAGGTTTTTTAACCCCGAAAATCAGCATTTTCCTGTTGCATGGGAGTATGTCAAAATATAACTTTAATCGCGTAAATTTATTTACCTGAAAGAATTTACAACTAAACATTAACACTTTAAATCCGCTTGCGAATGAAATAAAAACAGTGAACGATTTGCCCGCAACGGCCAACCCTATTGGTCGTATTTTGCACTCCGGACAAAGTTTCTGGCAGATGCAAGGTATTAATGATTATACAGAAAATTTCCTTGTTAATTTCCAAAATTAATCTGTGTGAAACGAGTGTGCAGGCTTATTGCAAACAACAAAAAATAAGCGTACATGCGAGTTTCATGCAGTTAATTTCAAAAATCAAAAGTCACTGGATAAATTTAAATTATTTAATGGCAAAGCTTGCTTATCAGATTTTATTTTGATCAGATTAATGGAATCGAAAAGCTAAACTTGCTTCCTTTTCCCCATTCAGAATTTACCCATATCCTGCCTCCGTGTTTATCAACAAATTCCTTGCAAAGCAATAGTCCCAGACCTGTTCCAGGTTCGTTTTGAGTGCCTGTTGTTGAATAGCTTTCATCCATCCTGAATAATTTTCCAATCGCTTTGGGATTTATTCCTGTTCCATTATCAGATACGGATAGAATTGTGTTATGCTCATTTTGTTCTGCCGAAATAACAATCCTACCTCCGGGATATGAAAATTTTAATGCATTCGAAATCAGGTTTCTAAGTACGGCGCTTAGCATTTCCTTGTCGGCATAAACTGTTAGCTGATCAATGTTTTCGGTACAAAAAGTAATTGGTTTTTGTGGAACGGAATCAATAAATAGATTGGTAATTTCAGTCATTAGTGGACTTATTTCAATCTTTTCAGGATTAAATTTCATTCTGCCGGACTGTAAGCGCGACCACTCCAGTAAATTTGACAACAATGACAAAGACTGCATTGAAGAATTATAAATGGCATCGGAATATTTTTCAATATCGGTGTAAGCTTTTTTCTGGACCTGGATTTTCAGGAGTTCGCTAAATCCCAAAACATTGCTTAACGGATTAAGCAGGTCGTGGGCGATGATCGAAAAAAATTTGTCTTTGGTTGCATTGAGTTCGCGCAATTGTGCTTCGTTAGCTTGTATTATTTCTTCAAAGCGTTTTCGTTCTGTTATGTCTTTGTCGGCTCCACGATAACCTAAAAGTGTACCTTTTTCATCAACAATGGGTACGCCGTTGGTTTCCAGCATTACATGATGTCCTCTCTTGTTAATATTTAGGTTTTCAAAATTTTTGAAAGATTCTTTTTTCGAGAAAACCTCAAAAGCCTTTTTTGTAAGATTATCTTTCACCTCGGGAGCAAACGAATCGTAAAAATGTTTTTTACCAATAAGTTCTTCAGGTCCATAACCAAGAATGGTTTCTTCCATAGCGTTAACGTAGGTGTAAAGTCCTTCTGCATTTACTTCCCAAATCCAAATTCCTGAAGATTCAGCAACCTGGGCAAAGCGTTCATTACTTATGATCAGCCCACTTTCTGCAATTTTACGATCGGTAATATCACTTGCAATGTGAATACAACCGTTATACCTGCCTTCTCCATCCAAAATAGGATCACCTGAAATATGAAACCATTTTTCGCCAATTTTCAGTTCAGTGGTTTGTCGGCTCAGACTTTCTTTTGCAGCCAGTATCGGGCAGTTAAATATTGGCTCCAACATGCCATGCATTTGCTCGAAACAGCATTTTCCTATAAATTCAAAATTAAAATGTTTGAATATTTTTTCTGATGCCTTGTTAACACGAACGATCTTTTGATTTTTATCGAGCAGCCAAATAGCATCGTTAACAGCATCGAATGTTGTTTGCCACTCATTGGCATTCTGTAAATCTAAATCAGCGTTAGCCTGCCGAAGTTCTTCGGCCTGCATTTTCAATTCGATTTGGTGTACCTCAAGTTCATGTATTAGTTTCAGTATGTCAGCTTCTGAATTAGGTATTAATCTTTCAGAATATTTCTTTTTTTTAAGCTGTTCTGCCTTTTGCCTCAGCGAGTTTTGTGAGGGTGATTTTTTAACTTCTTTTTTCAAAGGGCTATAATTTTATGTATTTATACAACGCTTATTGTTTTACACTTATTACTGGTACTGAAAAATAAAAGGTGGATCCTTTCCCAGGTTCCGATTCCATCCAGATTTTTCCTCCAAGTAATTCAACCAGGCTTTTTGAGATTGGCAATCCAAGACCGTTTCCCCCATATTTACGGGTATGCGCGGTCTCAATCTGTCGAAAACGTTCAAATATTTTATCATGATATTCTGCCGGAACTCCAATTCCGGAGTCTTTTACGTGAAATACAAACCAATTCTCTGTTCGTTTGAATCCCAATTCCACGCATCCTTTCTCTGTAAATTTTATAGCATTGCTTACCAAATTGTTTAAAATCTGGTGAAGTTTTGTTTCATCGCTTTCAATTTCAATATCAACTTCCATGTTTGACCGATCAATCACGAGTTCAATATCTTTTATGTTTTCATTGATTGAAAAATGGAGAAGGATGTTTTCGAGTAATTCATTGACCGAAACTGTCTGAATGTTAATATCGGCCTGACCTGCCTCAATTTTGGAAATATCCATGATATTGCTAATTACCGACAGCAAATTGTTTCCGCTTTGTTTTATCATTTGTATGAATTCGGTTTTTCGCTCTGGTTCGTAAAACGGATCGAGTAACAAATCTGAGAATCCTAGGATTCCGTTCAGTGGTGTGCGTATCTCATGACTCATATTTGCCAGAAAGGCTGATTTTAGTCTGTCAGATTCTTCTGCTTTTTCTTTGGCTGCAATCAATTCTTTTTCTGCCATTTTACGCCTGGTAATGTCATGAATGGATGCAATGTAAAATTTTGGCAGACCCTGATTGTCTTTGTGCAAATAGGTTGAAATATCCACCCAAACAATATTTCCGTTTTTATGAATGTACCTTTTTTCGAACCGTTCATGCTCGGAATTTCCATTCATTAATGATTGTAATGCATCAAATGATTTTTGCAGGTCGTCAGGATAGGTAATATCCATCCATTTTTTTACTTTCAACTCCTCAGTCGAATAGCCAACAATATCGGTGAATAATTTATTGAAATCCATCGATCCGTCCATCCCTGTTATTGTAATACCTACTGGTGTATTCTTAAATAGATTGCGAAATTTTCTTTCGCTCTCTTTCAGCTTAATTTCATTTAGTTTGCGCTGGGTAATGTCAATGAAAGTCACAATAATCTTACTCAATTTCCCTTCAGATTCAAACTCCGGAAATGCATTGACCGAAACCCACACCTGGTCATTTGTGTTCGGACGATTGATTCCAATTTCCAGATCTTGCACTTTGGTATGGGTAGCTATTACTAAGGCCACCGGATATTCCTCCACCAGAAAGACCGTTTTGTCTTCGTGAACAAAGCACCATGCAGGATCGATGGCTGTTTTACCCATCATCTGATTGAGTGATAATCCAAGCAATATGCAGGCCTGTTCGTTTGCGAAGATAATTTTTGTATCGGGTGCATGTTCAACCACTCCTGCATTGAGGTGATCAATCAAATGTCGGTTTGCCTGTACTGCCTTGTTTTTTGTCTGCTGAAGTTTTTCAATCTGTATTTCTAATTCGATCTGCTGCAATTGTAAATCACTAATAAGTTTTATCATTTCAGACTTGGTCATGTTCTCCAATTGTTCTGAATACATCCCTTTTAGCTTTTCATTGGCCAACTCTTGTGGAGCGGGAACCTGATTTGAATCTCCTGCTTTTTGCATAATCAGTCAGATTGAGCATTAAAATCAATGTTTATTATGGGTAAAATATCCAGATTTACTGAAGGTTAGTGACCCTGGTCAATTTTATTTGCACAATATTTTACAATGAAATATCGATACGATATTTTCTCAACGACTAAAATTAAGCTATAAAAGTTGTTTTATCTCAGTGCAAAATGCTGATTTGATTGTTCAGAAATACTGATATTTGTGTTCATAAAAACTGATTTTTACCTGGATTCAGGAATATCAGAGACTTCCTGATCCAATCAGTATTTATTTCTGAAAGCAATCCATCAACACAGTATGTGCCGATGGCCCTTCGTTGAACAGTAAATCCAGAATACTTAAATTGGGTACAAACCCGAATTTTTCGGAAAATACCTGCGTGTAAGGTTGAGCTTTAAATTGGGGATCTTCTGCATTTCTATGAGCTTTTGGGCTGATCTTTTCCCTGAAATTTATACAGTTATCCGGTATTTGTTCGAATGATTCTGTGAGGATTAATTGGGCTGGTATTTCCAGAATTTC
>CAMDGL010000285.1 GCA_945897845.1 Chitinophaga pinensis
TAAACTTCGCACCATGCATGTAAATCGGTAAAATCCTTCTCTGTTCCTGAAGGTCCGTCAATGGCTTTCTGGTCGGCTTTCAACTGTACCAGATAACCGGAAACAAAACGGGCAGCCAAACCCAGATGACGCATGGTTTGCACCAGTAACCAGGCCGAATCACGACACGAACCCAGTTTTTTCAGCAACGATTCTTCGCAGGTAAATACGCCGGGCTCCATGCGAACGGTATATTCAATTGTTTGATTGACCTCGCGGTTAATGGCCACGAGAAAATCGACGATATTCATATAGCGGTAAACCGAAACTTTTTTAATCCAATCCTGAAGAAGCAATCCGTTTTCTACGATTTCGAAATAAGGCGCCAATTCTTTAATGTCCTGAATTTCATACTGAAATGGAAACTGGTCGGCATATTCTTCCACAAAAAAGTCGAATGGATTGATCACAGTCATTTCGGCCACGACCTCCACTTCAACCTTAAATTCTTTGACTTTGTCGTGCATGACCACTCGCGCCAGGTAATTGCCAAAGGAATCCTGCTGCCAGTTGATGAAATGCGCTTTTGGCTCAATATTCAGGGAATAGGAATGAATTTTAGTCCTGCTGTGTGGTGCGGGTTTCAGGCGGATAACATGAGCGCCCATGTTAATTGAGCGATTATATTTATAAGATGTGTTGTGTTTAATTGCTACGATAATTGCCATATTTTGATTTTTGACTGATGAACCCTTTGTTCGCTGTTGATTTGGCTAATGTAAAGGTTTGTTTTAATATTGTGACATATTGATTGTCTTTATAACATTTAATTGACAGATAGGTTTTATATCCACACTTAAATTAACAAACAGACAGAATAACTTCAACCAAAGCTTTCTGTAATTTAAAGTTTAAATTTGCAACTTCAACATCGAGACAACAATTTTATGGTTCACAAAAAAAAAGAACAACCCAAAGAAAAGTCAAAATTGCATCCGCGCAACAAAAACCGGGAGCGATATGATTTCAGACAATTGATTGAGAGTTTTCCGGAATTGGCAACTTTTGTAAAACCAAATATTTACGGCGACGAATCCATTGATTTTGCTGACCCGCAGGCGGTAAAAGCATTGAATAAAGCCATTCTGAAACATCACTACAAGGTCAGCTGGGAAATTCCCGAAGGCTATTTGTGTCCGCCCATTCCCGGAAGGGCAGATTACATTCATCACATTGCCGATTTTTTGTGCCGCAACAACTACGGTAAAATTCCGACCGGCCCGCAAATAAAATGCATGGACATTGGCGTGGGCGCAAGTTGTATTTACCCGATCATCGGAACCCATGAATACGGATGGTCGTTTATTGGTTCAGACATTGATCCTGTGGCGATCGAATCGGCCAATCAAATCATTGCTTCCAATCCGGCCATGCAGGCCAACGTGGAATGCAAGCTGCAATTAAATGCGAAAGACTATTTCTACGGAATTATCAGGAAAGATGAACACCTTGACATCTCGATCTGCAACCCGCCCTTTCATGCTTCGGAAAAAGAAGCGCAGGCAGGCAGCATGCGGAAAATACACAACCTGAATCCGGATAAGAACGCTGAAGTAATCCTGAATTTTGGTGGCCAAAACCATGAATTGTGGTGTGACGGCGGCGAAGAAAAATTCGTCAGAAACATGATCCTTCAAAGTAAAAAGTTCGCTGGAAATTGTTTTTGTTTCTCCACCCTGATTTCGAAAGAATCGAATCTGAAAAGCATTTACAGGGTTCTGGAAGAAGTCGAAGCTTTTGCAACGGAAACCATTCCGATGGGACAGGGAAATAAAATCAGCCGGATAGTGGTTTGGACTTTCCTCAACACCGAAGAACAAAACAAATGGAAAAATACGAGGTGGAAATCGGGAACTTCTAAGTAATCGTTTTCTAAAATTTAAAATGACTGGTAAATTGAACACTTCGCTAAAAATAATTTTTCCGGTCATTGTATTTTTCTGCTTTCACCGAAATAGTTCTTATTTTTGAAGCCAATAATTACTGCAAAATCATTTTTTTTTCATTGAAAGATGGAGTCAAAAAGTCTCAGATCTAATCAAATTCAGGATACCTGGAGCAATTTTAAAAGTGGCGATTTTGCCTCTCTGGGAATTCTTTTTGAGACTCATTATCAGGAACTTTTTTACTACGGAATTAAAATAGTGGCCATGCCTGAGTTGGTAAAAGATACCATTCAGGATTTGTTCGCAGATGTTTGGGAGCGACGCAAAAATATGGCTTCGGTCGAAAACATTAAAGCTTACCTGATCATTTCCTTACGGCGCGAATTGGTTCGCCGAATTACGAAAACCAGAAAAGAATCATTGGCAGATGCAACTGGTACACTTCAGTTTTCATTCTCGGCTGAAGATTTTCTGATTTCGGACGAAGAAAACAGGAATCACTCCAAGTTGCTGACTCATAGCATGGAAGGGCTCACCGACCGGCAGCGTGAGGTTCTTCTACTCCGTTTTTTTCATGGTCTCGAATTTTCTGAAATTAGTCAGGTACTCGAAATGAACGTTCAAAGCGTTCGAAACCTGCTTTTCAGATCGCTTGATAAAATTCGAAAAGACATGTCTGATCAGGGAGTTACAGGCATCGAAAATGTAGAAATGTTTCTTTGGTTTTTCTTCGGAAAAAAAGTTTCCTGTTAGATTGAGTATAAAAGTGACAGAGTTACTCTTTATATTAAAACAAAGAGTAATGAGGCAGTGGAATCAGAACATATTTGAAGAATTAATTTCCAATACTCAATTTGCAAACTGGGCAAAAGGTGAAGACCATTCGCAGGACGAATACTGGAACTCCTGGGAGAAAAATCATTCATTACACATCAATGAATTCCGCGAAGCAAAAATGATGGTCGAAAACCTTCGCTTTCGCAGCGCTGAAATAAAAGCGGCTGATATTCATTATTTATGGGCAAAAACTTCGGAACGAATCAATCATGGAAAGCCATCCGGGAAATTCCGTCGTTTCATTTCTCAGGTTACAAAAGTCGCGGCAGTACTGCTTCTTCCTGTGATGCTGGCTTCAGCCTGGTTATTATACAATCAAAACAATCTTACCCAAAAATATTCAGACCTGCTCTCAGATAAACGAGAACAAAAGATTACAGTTGTTGCGCCAATCGGAGCTCTCATCACAGTTGATTTGCCTGATGGCTCAAAAGCATGGTTAAATTCAGGATCCGAGATTTCTTATCCGGTTATTTTTAATACAAATGAGCGGCGTGTCAGTTTGACCGGAGAGGCTTATTTTAAAGTCCGGAAAAGTGAAACCCCGTTTTTCGTTTCCAATTTGGGTCCTGAAATTAAAGTTTATGGAACCGAATTTAATGTTAACTCGTACAAAGACGAAGATTATGTGACTGTTGCATTGGCAGAAGGAAAAATTTCGCTGTATGTTAATGGTAAAGAAGAATTCTTAGCACCGGGTCAGGTGTCGCTTTTTGATAAGAAAGAAAGCACAATTACAATAAGTGAGACGGACATAAATACTTACAGCAGCTGGCGGGAAGGAAAATACATTTTCAGGAACACTGCGCTTTCTTCTATTTTACGCATCCTGCAGCGACAACACAATGTAAACATTCAGTTGCTGAATCCGGAGTTGGGAAATTACCGGTACAATGCAACGATTAACAATGAAAGTCTGGAACAAATACTTAAAATGTTGTCGTTGACGGCGCCAATAAAATACGATTATAAACACAAAGTATTGAACCCGGATGGAACCTATAAACCAGATAACATTGAAATAAAAGCTGATAAAACCAGAATTATTAAAAACTAAAATAAGTAGTGCCTATGAATGAACAAAAAATGCGGGGAATGCTCGAACATCACCCGCATCTAACTTTGATTTTTTAATTAATCGTACAAATTAATCATTACAAAACTATGAAAAAAATCGTACCTAAGGGTTTGTCGCTGAGCGCAAGCCTGAAAAAACTCTTATTAATTATGAAACTTGCAATCTTCTTGTTGGTATTTACCGTTCTCCAATCAATGGCCGGAACAGTATTTTCCCAGACTTCAGGTTTAACCCTGAATGCGAACCAATCCAAAGTAGAGGAAATTTTACTTCAGATTGAAAATCAAAGCAATTACGTATTCATGTACAACAAAGACTTGATTGATGTTGAGAAAAAAACCAGCATCAGTGTAAAAGGGGCATCGGTTGTTGAGGTGCTCGATTTGTTGTTCGAAGGAACCAACATCACCTACAAACAAATGGGCCGGCAGATCGTTCTGTCACCTGCTTTTGCCCAACAGGAGAAAAAAGTGACCGGAAAGGTGACCGATGCGAACGGAGAACCAATTCCGGGAGCAGCCATTACCGTGAAAGGAACCACCAATGGTACCATTACCAATGTTGAAGGAACTTTCGAATTATCGAAAGTGGAAGAAAATTCCACCCTCGTTTTTTCGTTTGTCGGATTAAAAACCCAGGAAATTCCAGCCAATGGAAAAACGGTCATTAATGTTGTTCTGGAAGAAGATATGACAGGCCTTGATGAAGTTATTGTTATTGGTTACGGTACTGCCAGAAGGCAGGATTATACAGGTTCCGTCAGTTCTGTTAAAATGGAAGGATCGCCGGTTTCACTGGCACCAAACCTAAATGCGTTGGAATCTTTAAAAGGAAATGTGGCCGGCTTGAATATTGGTGCCACCAATAGTGCCGGAGGCGAGCCCACGATGGATATCCGTGGTCAGAATTCAATCAGCGGCGACAACAATCCTTTGATTGTGCTGGATGGAGTTATCTATCTGGGAAGTTTAGGCGATATCAATCCAAATGACATTGCCACTTACGACATCCTGAAAGATGCAGTTTCGGCTGCCGCTTATGGTTCTCGTTCAGCAAACGGTGTTATAGCCATCACAACAAAAAAGGGAAAAACAGGTAAACCTATCATTACGTTCAATACTTCAGGTGGAATGCAGAGCTGGCAAAATCAACCGGTTATGATGAAAGGAACGGAATGGATCAGCGTGGTGAATGCCCGGAATAAATATGCAGAAGGTTCAACCAACTGGATGAAAACAGGCGAATTGGCCAACCTTGCTGCAGGAAGTGAAACCGTATGGCTCGATCATGTAACACAGACCGGGATTATTCAGGATTATCAGATTGCCGTTTCAGGTGCCGCACAGAATGTGAATTACTATATTTCAACATCATACAATGAAAACAAAGGAATTGTCGTTGGCGACGATTATTCACGCATCTCTCTGTTGGGTAAGGTAAATACTACCATTACAAACTGGTTAAAAATTGGTGTCGATGCCAGCTATTCCAGAAGAGATTATTCAGGTTTTGCGGCCAACGTTGGCGAGGCTCAAACAATGTCTCC
>CAMDGL010000286.1 GCA_945897845.1 Chitinophaga pinensis
ACTGCTTCAAATGGCGTGCGCATTGGCTCAGGTCAGGTTCCATCGGGAACGTACTATTATATTTTAACCCTGAACGGAAATGAAAAGATTAGTAAATCGATTTATTTGGATAGATAGGAGAAGCCTGAAGTCCGAAGACGGAAGACAGGAGAGGGGGCGATGGGGCGAATGGGCGACAAGGCGATGGGGCGATGTGGAGATGTATCCTTTGCTCCCGATAAAAATCGGGACAGGCAGTCTGCCTTTAGGCGACGGATCGAAGAAAATGAATGGAACCAGTCCGCTCAGAAATATTTTTCAAAGGAAAAGCGATCTTTCGGACGGAATTGAAAAGTGATTTTAAAATGAGAATAAGGGAAAGTCTGATTTTATTGAATTAAGCAACCAAATAAGGTAATAAGGTTATTTCCTTAACGGTCTGTTTCTCTACTAAGGTTGCAAAAAAAAGATAAGGTTAGTAAGGTAGAATTTTAAAAACCTTATTTCTGTCATTTCACCTTAGTAGCAAAAGTAATTGGATTGTTTACCCGTCCGCATAGAAATGTTTTTCAAAGGAAAAACCATCTTTCGGACGGAATTGAATTCGACAATTTGACAATTTAACAATTTGAAGATGAAAAACGGAGATAACTTGAAAATTACAATATCCTTTGCCGTTCGCCTTTAGGCAACGGATGGCAGAACCCGGATAAAATTTTAAAAGAGATTATAAAATAAACATAGCTTGAAGAACAAAAATGACATCGTACAATTAAGCCATCTGGTTGCCCGGTTATTCCTGGTGATCGCTTCAGTGTTTCTTGCAGGGAAATCTTATGCCCAGCAAGATCCGATGTACACGCAATACATGGAGAACATGATGGCGGTAAATCCGGCCTATGCCGGTTCAAGAGACGTGCTTAGCTTGATGGCTGTTTCGCGCGATCAATGGGTAACCATGGCCGATGCCCCCGATACCAGAACTTTCGCGTTGCATTCGCCGATCACCAATACAAATATGGGGCTGGGGCTATCCTTCATATACGATCGGATTGGTCCGATCAGACAAACCGGGCTGTATTTTGATTATTCCTATACCCTGCGTTTCAGTAACCGGCGAAATCTTGCTCTTGGGCTGAAAGCCGGTGTGAATTTTTATGAAGCCGGACTTACCGATTTGCTTACGGTCGATCCCGACGATCCGGTTTTTGCCAACGATATCAACCGCAACTTCTTACCCAATTTCGGAGTGGGGGCATTCTATCATACCGATCGGTATTACATAGGTCTGGCCATCCCGAAATTGATAAAGAACGCCATTAATAAGAACGATTTTTCAGTCGAGCATTTAAACAGGGAAGAGATACACCTCTTTTTTATGGCAGGTTATGTATTCGATGTAAATAGAATTGTTAAATTTAAGCCTTCCGTTCTAACCAGGATTGTAAGTAATTCACCGATGTCGTTTGACATAAATGGAACATTCATGTTTTACGACCGTCTATGGTTGGGTGCCATGTTCCGGATGGGCGATTCGTTTGGCGGATTGTTTCACGTACAGGTAACCGATCAGTTGAAAATCGGCTATTCTTATGATCTTCCGATTTCACGCCTGGGTTATTATAACAAAGGAACCCACGAAGTGATGGTTAGTTTGGACTTTGATTTCAAACGAGGCAGGGTGCGGTCACCGCGGTATTTTTAATGAAACCAACGAGTACCAATGGCAAACAATTCGTCCATATATTTCTTATTCCTGATTTTGATTTTGCTTTTGCCGGATCAGGTTTTCAGCCAGAAACTGACCACAAAACTTGCGGATAAGAGTTTCGACGAGTTTGCTTACATCGATGCCATTGGTTTGTATGAATATGCCTACCAAAGAGACAGTACCGACAATTACGTAGTGCGTCGGTTATCCGAAGCCAACCGGAATGTTGGGAATACAGAAGAAGTAGAACGGTGGCTTTTAAAACTAATTCAACGCCGTGCCGAAACACCGGAAGACATATTTAATTATTCGCAGTCACTTAAAAGTAATGGAAAATACCTGCTTGCAGAGCAGTGGCTGAAGCAATATTCGGAGCTTCGTCCGGAGGATGGGCGCGTTAACATGCAGGTTTCATTGCTCGAATACATCCAGTTTCTGATGCGCGATTCGGCCAATTTTGAAATGAGGAATGTTTCGTTGAACACGATCGGATCTGATATTGGGCCGGCATTTTATAAGGACCAGTTTGTTTTTTCCTCCACTTCAATCGGATCAAAATCAACTGCCAATTATAAATGGAACGAACTTCCGTACCTCAATATGTATTCGGCAAAGATCAATCCGGCCAACGGCGACCTTACCTCACCTGCCCCATTTGCCCCGAAATTGAAAACCTCTTACCACGATGGCCCTGTTTCTTTTGATCAGAAAAAGGACATCATTTATTTTACCCGGAACAGTTTTGTGAAGGGGAAAACAACGAAAAGCAACGAAGGTGTTGTAAACCTTAAAATTTTTCTCGGAAAAATTGAGGAGGGTGAATGGAAATTGACCGGAGGTTTCAGATACAACAGCGACGAATATTCGGTTGGACACCCATCTGTAAGCAAAGATGGATCAATACTTTATTTTGCCTCCGATATGCCCGGTGGATATGGCAAATCGGATATTTATTTCAGCGTTTTGTCAAACGGACAGTGGAGCAAGCCTTTTAACCTGGGACCTAAAATCAATACCGAAGGAAACGAGTTTTTCCCATTTGTCAGCAACGATGGTGTTTTGTATTTTTCAAGCAATGGGCATGGCGGACTTGGAGCTCTCGATATTTATTTTTCTGTTCCTGAACAGGGGGTTTTCAACAGCATCGAAAATATGGGATTTCCGGCTAATTCATCCAAAGACGATTTCGGGTTTGCCCTCGATTCAACCGGCATGAAAGGCTATGTTTCGTCCAACCGTCTGGGTGGAAAAGGTAACGACGATTTGTATTTCCTGAAGATTCTGCGGGTTCCGGTCATCATTCGCGGGGTCATCAGAGACCGCGATACGAAAGACATTCTTCCTGATGCAACAGTAAATGTTGTCGATGAAAACGGCAAAATCATCCTGAAAAGCATCACCCGAACCGATGGACAGTTTGAATTCGAAGTAAACAAGGGTCAGCAATATGTATTGAATGTGACCAAAGAATTTTATTTCGAAAACGAAAAAACTGTTCCAACTGGTTCTCTCAGGCCAAACGACGAAGTCTTTTCTGAAATTTTCCTTGAACAAAAAATAGAGGAATCTGCGGATAATTCGCCCGCACCAATAAGTATGGAAGAGGAGGGAGGCGCGTCACTTCAGGTAATTGAACTTGAATACATCAATTACGAACTTGACAAAACTGATGTGGGAAATGAAGCAAAGGCTACCCTTGATAAATTAATTGCTTTGCTGGTCGAATTCCCTAATCTCGAAATCAGGATTGAATCGCACACCGACTCGCGGGGAAGTGATGAATATAACATGCTGCTTTCGAAGAAAAGGGCACGTGCTGCATTCGACTACGTTGTTTCAAAAGGAATCGATCCGAATCGTTTGCTTTATCAGGGGTTCGGCGAAACCCGGTTGCTGAATGGTTGCGGAAATGGCGTTAATTGTGACGAAGAGCAGCATGAAGTCAACCGCCGTTCGATCGTAAAAGTTGTGCGCAAAGGAGCCTATGAGGAAAAACGCGGGCAGAAAAATATCTTCTATTTTTAAAATGTAATTTACATTAAATAAAAATCCCCAACGCTTATTGCAGCATTGGGGATTTTCAAATATATCAGTGTTCGTTTATTTCACGAACAAATTGCTCCAGTTTTTGAATTCGCGGTTTTTCCAGGTTTCTTTGTGGTAAACGTAGCTTACGATTAACGGAAGTACCGATGTTGCTTCTGCAAAAACCATTTGCTCGTCGGTTACCTGAACTTTTCCCCATGAACTGGCTTCTTTCAATGTTGACGAAGAACAAGCTCCATCGCGAACATCAGCAACAGTAATTTGAACTGCATACTGGTGCATCGGAACTTCTTTTCCAAGAATTTCGGCGCAAACAACAGTGTCCTGTGCAAAATTCTTAGGAACACCGCCACCAATCATGAACAACCCGGTAACTCCAGCTTCCATTTTTATTTTTGTGAGTTCCAGGAAATCGGCCACCGAGTCAATCGAAACGTGTTTTTCAGGATTTTCCCATTGGTGTTTGGCCAAACCAAAACCAGCGCTTGAGTCAGAAAAAGCGGGACAGAAAATCGGCACATTGTTTTCGTAGCAAACCTGGATAAGGCTTTCTTTTTTTACTGAATTTTCGGTCAGCCATTTGCCCATTTCCCAAATAAATTCACGCGAAGAATATGGCCTTTTTTCAAGCGAATCGGTTATTTCCTTGATGGTTCCATCGCAATTCTGAAGTTCTTCTTCGTCGATAAAAGTATCGTAAATACGGTCGATATATAGGTCGCGCAAGATTCCGTCGTTGATTTCAGTGGTTCCGCGGTAGTGTTTGTGTCCCAAAGCCTCGAAAAAATCCATGTCGATGATAGAAGCGCCGGTGGCAACAATTACATCGATCATTTTATTCTTGACCATGTCAACATAAACCTGCATACAACCTGCGGCGCTGGTACTTCCGGCGAGGGTCAGAATGTTGGTACATTCGGTATGGTTTACCATTTTCAGCAAAATGTCAGCTGCGCTGGCGGTATCGCGCGAAGTGAATGACATTTTACGCATTGAGTCAATAATGGGAGTTGAATCGAATGACTTAATGTCGATGTGTTCGATGGTGTCTTTTAATAAATCTGATTTTTTCATGCTTCTGAATTTTGATCGTTTAACTGTGCTTGCCAGCAAATGTATTTGATTAAAAATTAGTCAGATAGGCTGGCTTCTATCTCTAAAAAAGTTTGCAAATGTAGTATAAAATATTTGGTTCTGCCAACCTTACTTTATTTTCCTGAAGGCATAACCATGTCTTTCAGAAAGATTTCGGCAATGTCGGCAATGGAGGAATCGAGGCTACGGTATTTAAAACCGATAGTGCGGATGATTTTTTCTCCGGAATATTGATTTTTCTGGTTTGAACCGGAAACTGTATCGCGCGTGATTACCGGACGTTTTCCTGTAAAGAAACTGGCTGCCTTTGCCATACGCCAGGCAATGTGTAGTTTTATGTCGGAAGCGAAATTTCGCGGTCTGGGTTTGTTGAGGCCGTCAGCTATTCTATTGAAGAAATCCTGATAACTCATGTTTCCGGCATTCAGGATAAACCGCTGGTTTTTTACCTGTTCAAATTGCTGATCGCCCATCAGTAAAATCATGGCTTTTACCACGTCGCGCACATCCACAAGCCCGGTGATCCCTTTGGTGTAGTAATTCAG
>CAMDGL010000287.1 GCA_945897845.1 Chitinophaga pinensis
TGTTTGCAACCACAAATATCAACCACAAAATTATGAAGCAACTGGGTTCCTTCGGTGGTATGGTAAACTTCGGGATGAAACTGGATTCCAAAAGTTTGCTCGCCTTCTATTTGAAAAGCCGCTTTGTCAACGTCGGCAGTACTTGCAATTACTTTATAATTTTCGGGGATGCGTTCGATGGTATCGCCATGAGACATCCAAACCTGGGTATGATCGCTTATATTTTTAAAAAGCACATTTGCAGAATCAACAAAGCCAAGATTGGCGCGTCCGTATTCACGCGAATCGGAAGGCATTACTTCGCCACCAAAATAATGGGCCAGATATTGTGCGCCATAGCAAACGCCCAACAAAGGTAATTTGCCTTTTATTTGCGACAATTCAGGCTTTGGTGCATTGGCATCACGCACTGAAAAAGGGCTTCCGGATAAAATGACTCCTTTGACTGTTTCGTCAATCGCGGGAAAATGGTTAAACGGATAGATTTCGCAATAAACGTTCAACTCCCTAACGCGCCGGCCAATCAACTGTGTGTATTGTGAACCAAAATCGAGGATAAGAATTTTTTCCTGCATGAGACATGTTTTTTTGTGAATTGCCGCAAAGATAGATAAAAAACTTTCCCACGAATCGGCTCGTCCTTCAGGAGAAAAAGAAGTAAGGAAAAGGTAAGGTTGTAAAAAATTTAGTGGTCAGTGGTCAGTCGCAGTCGCAGAATTCAGTCGCAGTCAGTCGTAGTGTTCGGTCGCAGTCGCAGTGCCCAGATTTTCTTTAGTTTTCAGTTTTTCGGGAGTTATACAACTGGGGATCTTCAGCACCAGAGGTGCGAAAAATTTGTAGAAATTGATTATCGAAGATGAAAAACGTCCGAGGGATAAAGCAGAACAAGGCTATGAACTCTTTTCAAACGCCTGCCAGTCGCAGGCAGGTAATAGAATTGGTCTTCAAAATGCACTTCATAAAAGAAATCAATATCTTCTCACAATTTTCTCAGTTAATAATACGCGATTGTGTTGGTTGATTCTTAAAACATACAATCCCGGGCTCAAAGATTTATTTCCTGAAAAATCAAGCTGAACTTGTCCGTTTTGAATGACAATATTGCTTTTTCGGAGTAAAACTCCACCCAAACTGACTATTTCGGCAATTCCTTCTCCATTTATACCTGGGGCAAGCTGTACCGTCAGGCGGTCGTTAAACGGATTTGGGAAAATGGAAATTGATTGGAAAACGAATTCGTTTTCTGCGCCCGTAAAGTCATAAGGCCATTGCTGATCCAGAAATGCCAGCCTGCTTGTTAACCAGTTTTTCATCCAGTTAATTTCAGAAACATAACTGCTTCCAACGTAATAATTGGGCCAGACTTTTACTCCCAGAATTGGCCATCGCTGATAATTGCGAACCTGTGCCTCAGCCAAAAGACTGACAAGACTATCGGTTACAAAACTAATTCGCTGATTGGAAAGCTCATGTTTACGAATCCAGGCCCACCGCTTTTTTAGTTTTGTGACATACGATGGATCACGCAATAATTTTTTCCACCAAAATGGGTTCTGAGAACCATCACTGTATAAATTGGCATCATATTGAAAACCTGAAGTCGTCCAGCCATTGTAATAATCGGCATTTCCAAAAGTGAGGTTAAAATCCCAGATGGGACCACAATTGATCGGTTTATTTTTGTCTTTGTATAAGTATGAACTCAGCCGGTAACCGTCCACATTTTTTGCAAACTCATTGATGATCATGAAATCTATAAACGAGGAATCGTTCAGGTAAGCATGATAATTTTCGTTCCCGGTAAAACTTTCCTGAAACAATGTATTTTCCATATTCCTCACCCACGACTGGATATAAGTTTTTTGCTCAATTGTAATTTCTTTCGACTTTGGATAATCGTACTGATAATAAGTTTTACCAACGATATTCATATAATTGGAAGACCAACCGTCACCACCTCCACCGGTAAGTTTATCAATTTTAATGATATAACCACCTGACAGGTCTGCTCCAGAAATGTCCTCAGTGGTTAATTTGGCAATGTCAACCCGGTTTACATTGCGTTTTATTTTTTCCATCAGCACATAAACCCCTTCGTAATTGCCATTCAGGAAAAGTTCGACATAACGGCAACGTGGCGACCAATGCCCCAGCGAGGCGTCCAAAGTATATGTAAGCACATCGCGGATCATTGTTTTGTCGGTGTATGGAGCGTACAAAACCCAATCATTTTCTTCGGGTAAGTCCAACAGCGAAACGTCAATATCTGCAAAGTCATTCGATTTGGTTTCAAAACCATAGCTTTTTTTAGGAAAAAAATACTGTGATGAAGAACCCCGAATCTCGATGCCCACTTTACCATTGTAATTATTTTTCGGATCGCTCAATGCATTTCGCTTTCCGGGGCCATTCCAGATTATTCCCATATCGACCATCACTTTCGGATCATCTTTTATCGTTTGTCCATTGGTGTTGATAACAACCAAAGGAAGATTGGAGGATGTGAAAATTTGGGCAATAGCATTAAATGAAAGGAACGATAACAGAAAAAAAACGGAAAACAATTTCAGGAATGACAGCATTGGAAGTGGTTAGGGTCAGCTAAAAAAAGCAAAGCTTCCTGTTTAAAGAAAGCTTTGCGGTTATATTATTACAATTCGCGAATCCAGATATTGCGGTAACTCACCGGATTGCCATGATCCTGCAAACTGATTGGCCCGGCACCGTGAGGTTTTACGAAATATTCCGGAATACCAATGTATTGAGTAGGACCGCGCAATGCGACATGATTCTGAACCAAAACGCCGTTGTGCAGCACCGTAACAGTTGGAGGTGTAAAAAAAGTACCGTCGGCTTTAAACCGGGGAGCAGTATAAATTACATCGTACACCTGCCAAACGCCCGGACCTTTGCACACATTCACCAGCGGCGGATATTGTTTGTAAAAACTTCCGGCCTGTCCGTTGCGGTAAGTTCGGTTATTGAAGTTGTCCAATACCTGAAGTTCATAAAGTCCCTGAAGGAAAATACCACTGTTGCCGCGGCCCTGGCTTTCGCCAACCACTTCCGATGGTGAACGCCATTCGATGTGAAGCTGAAAATCATTGAACACACGCTTTGTTTTAATGATTCCGGCACCTTTTACTACAGTAGCAGCGCCGTCAGCAACTTTCCAGCCGGGTTCAGTTCCGTTTTCGCTGGTCCACTCTGAATTCAGGTTTTTACCGTCAAAAAGTACAATTGCATCAGATGGAGCATCGGCAACGGTTGTCCCCGGAGTAACTACAGTGATTTCCGGATCCCAAATCTCGGTCATCTCAGGTTTCATCGGGAAATCGGTTCTTCCCTGGGCAAAAATTGCACTCACAGCAAGTATCCCTGCTGCTGAAAATAATACACGTTTCATTGTCATTGGGTTTGAGTTAATTGATTTATAAGTCAAGTTCTTTCATAATATTATCGATCTTTTCATCGGCCAGTTTTTCAACTGCATCAAAATCAGCACGGTTCTTCAGTTCACTTGTAACCTCAAAATAGAACTTAATTTTTGGTTCTGTTCCTGAAGGACGAACTGAAATTTTGGTTCCGTCTTCAGTGAAAAACTGCAAAACGTTCATGGTTATTTTCTGATCGATTTTCTTTTCCTCTCCGGTCAGAAGATTTTTTTCGATCAGGGTGTCGTAATCTTTTACAAATTTCAGGTTCGATCCTCCCAAAATGCGTGGCGGATTATTCCTGAAAGTAACCATCATTTGCTCAATTTCGTCAGCGCCCGATTTTCCTTCACGAACCACATATTTCATTTTTTCCCTTGAATAGCCGTATTCCAAATAAATATCCAACAGCAACTCGTACAACGATTTGCCCTGATCTTTTGCCCAGGCAGTAATCTCAGCCATCAATGCACAGGATGAAACGGCATCTTTATCGCGAACAAAATCGGCCGGCATAAAACCGAAACTTTCTTCGCCTCCACCAATGTATTTTTTCTCTCCTTCGAGTTCGCGGATGATTTCGGCAATAAACTTGAATCCGGTATAAACATCAAGATATTCGATGCCATTTCTTCGGGCGATCTCTGCAATTTTTTCGGTAGTCACAATGGTTTTAACAATGAACTCATTGCCTTTCAGCAAATTGTTCTTTTTCATGTTGGTGACAATGTAGTAGATAAACAGCAAAGCAGTCTGGTTACCGTTGATTATCACGTATTCACCTTTCAGATTTTTCACAGCAACTCCAATGCGGTCGGCATCAGGATCAGAAGCCAGCACAACATCAGCATTCACTTCCATCGCCTTTTGGATGGCCATTTTCATGGCAGCCGGTTCTTCAGGATTTGGAGAAATTACGGTTGGAAAATCGCCACTCACCACATCCTGTTCAGGAACATTGAAAATATTGGTGAACCCAAAAGCCCTGATTGCCCTAGGAATCATTTTCACACCGGTTCCGTGTATTGGTGTGTAAACTATTTTAAGGTCGGCATATTTTTTAACCAGATCAGGAGCGATTGAAACAGTCTTAACTTTTTCGATAAATTTTGCATCAACTTCTTCGCCGATAATGGTAATCAATTCGTTGTTACCTTTAAATTTAATGTCTTCGGCTTTCACTTTCTGAACCTCAATAATTACATTTTCATCGTGCGGTGCAACCAACTGCGATCCATCATCCCAGTAGGCTTTGTATCCATTGTATTTTTTAGGATTGTGCGATGCGGTCAGAATAATACCGCTCTGGCAACCGTATTCGCGAATTACATACGACATTTCGGGCGTTGGGCGCAAATCATCAAAAATCAACACTTCGATTCCGTTTGCTGAGAAAATCTGTGCACTGGTTTCGGAATACAAACGGCTGTTGTTCCGGCAGTCGTAGGCAATCGCAACTTTAATTGAAGGCAATGCCGCAAATTCCTTTTTCAAATAATTACTGAGTCCCTGGGTAGCAGCGCCAACCGTATAAATATTCATCCGATTTGTTCCGACTCCCATTACACCGCGCAAACCACCTGTTCCAAATTCCAGATCTTTGTAGAAAGAGTCGATCAATTCGCTGCTATCTTCATTGTCCAAAAGCCGTTGTACTTCGGCACGGGTTTCGGCATCAAAAACTTCACTTAACCATTCGGCTGCTTTGGCTTTTACCGTGTTTAAAAGATCGTTATTTGCTGTCATAATTATATTTTTTTGATTTCAATGATACATTTTTCCAGACTTTTACGCCAGTATGGAATTTCAATTTTAAAAATACTTTTAATTTTTGATTTATTTAAAACGCTGTAATGCGGTCGTGCTACTGGCGAAGGATAATCCTTTGACTCAATGGCACTGACTTCACAATTGATGCCAT
>CAMDGL010000288.1 GCA_945897845.1 Chitinophaga pinensis
TTTGCTGATGTTTCATTCTATTTGCGTGCATCGCATCTGGAGAAACTCGCTTTAATCCTGAAAGACCCGGAAGCTACCGATAATGATCGTTTTGTGGCGCACACCATGTTGATGAACCAGGTGGTTTCGGCTGAAGGCGAATTACCAACTTGTCAGGACACTGGTACTGCCATCGTAATGGGCAAAAAAGGTGAGGATGTTTACACCGGAGTGAATGATGCCGAATTCCTTTCCAAAGGGATTTATGAAACTTATCAGGATCGTAATCTGCGCTATTCGCAAGTAGTTCCATTCAACATGTTCGACGAAAAAAATACGGGAAATAACCTTCCTGCTCAAATTGATATTTATTCGGAGAAAGGTAATGCCTACGAGTTTCTATTCATAACCAAGGGTGGAGGTTCAGGCAATAAAACATATCTGTATCAGCAAACTAAATCGTTGCTAACCGAAGAAAACCTGACCAAATTCGTGAAAGAAAAAATTATGGATCTGGGAACGTCGGCTTGTCCACCTTATCATTTGGCACTTGTCATTGGCGGAACATCAGCCGAAGCAACTTTGGCAACCGTAAAAAAAGCTTCTGCCGGATATTTGGATCATTTACCCACCGAGGGCAACGAAGGCGGACAAGCTTTTCGTGATCTGGAATGGGAAAAGAAAATAGAAAAAATAGCTCAGGAATGTGGATTGGGCGCACAGTTTGGCGGTAAATACTTCGTTCACGATGTTCGTGTAATTCGTTTGCCACGCCATGCTGCATCCTGTCCGGTTGGTTTGGGTGTAAGCTGTTCTGCCGATCGCAACATTAAAGCCAAAATAACAGAAGATGGTATTTTTCTTGAAGAATTGGAGCGTAATCCGGCCCGTTTCCTTCCGGCACAAGCGCCAAGCATGCAACCTGCCGTTGACATTGATTTGGATGAACCAATGGAAGAAGTGTTGAAAAAATTGTCGCAATACCCGATCAAAACCCGTTTGAATCTTTCTGGAACCTTGATTGTAGCCCGCGATATGGCTCATCTTCGTTTGAAAGAAATGCTTGATGCTGGTCAGCCCATGCCCGAATACCTGAAACGATATCCGGTTTATTATGCCGGACCAGCCAAAACACCAAAAGGTATGGCTTCTGGAAGTTTCGGTCCAACCACAGCCGGACGTATGGATCCGTATGTTGACTTCTTTATGAGCCTGGGAGGTTCCAAAATCATGGTAGCCAAGGGAAATCGCAGTCAGCAGGTTACCGATGCCTGCAAGAAATGGGGTGGATTCTACCTCGGATCTATTGGCGGACCTGCAGCTATTCTGGCTAAAGTCAGCATCAAATCGAGTGAGGTGATTGATATGGAAGAACTTGGAATGGAAGCAATTCGCAAAATTCGTGTAGAAAATTTCCCGGCTTTCATCATTGTTGACGATAAAGGCAACGACTTTTTTAAACAGTTGTAATTTAGGTGGAAGACTGACCTAGCGCTCCCTGATTAGCAAAACGAATCGGTGGAGTATTCAATACTATTTTTTAGAGAGCGGGTAACTCGAAGTTGCCCGCTCAATTTTTAGGGCAAGTTTTGATGAACACAAAAGGTTCAGTGCTGTTTATCTGGCTGTAATAAAGAACCAAAATTTTCAGGATGAGTGAAGTTGAAAAGAAAAAAATAAGTCGCGATGGTCTTCGCAATGCGTTCAAATTATTCAAGTATATCAAGCCTTTTCAGGGGCAATATTACATTGGCATGTTGTTTCTTCTCGGATCAACAACTACAAGCTTAATCTTTCCTAAATTGCTGGGCGATCTTGTTAATGCTGCCAATAAAGAGGTTGTTTCCAGAAGCTTGAATGAAGTTGCTGTGATTTTAGGTGTTGTGCTTCTCGCTCAGGCTGTATTTTCGTATTTCCGGATTGTACTGTTTGTAAATGTTACCGAAAAGACACTGGCGTTTTTGCGTCAGGATACCTACAACCATTTGATTAAATTACCCTTGCGATTTTTTGATCAACGCAGGGTGGGAGAGTTGAACAGTCGTATTTCGGCTGATATTATTTTACTTCAGGAAACACTGACCACTACTTTGGCTGAGTTTATCCGGCAGATCATCACCATCTTCGGAGGTATTGCCTTACTGGCTATTACCTCATTTAAACTAACGCTATTCATGCTGGCTGTTTTACCTGCCATCATGATTTTTGCCCGCTTTTTCGGAAAGTTCATCCGGAAATTTTCCAAGCTGGTTCAGGGACAAGTAGCCGAATCAAATACCATTGTTGAAGAAACATTGCAGGGAATTCAAAGCGTAAAATCATACACCAATGAATATTTTGAAATTGCCCGTTACCGGAAGAAAACTGAAGAGATTGCCGATCTGGGAATTAAAAGCGGACGATATAAAGGTGCTTTCTCAGCGTTTGTTGTTTTTGGATTGTTTGGTGCATTGGTAGCGGTAATCTGGAAAGGATCAACTTTGCTTGCCGCCGGGGAACTCGTTGCAGGCGATTTGTTTTCTTTCGTTATTTATTCAGCTTTTGTTGGCGGAACTATTGGCGGATTAGCTACCGTTTATACAAGTATTCAGAAGTTTATTGGCGCAACAGAAGATTTGTTTGCCATTTTTAATGAGCAGGAAGAAGATATTCAGGATGTTAGTAAACTTCCTGAAAAAGAGGCGTTAAGAGGTGCGATTATCTTTAATGACTTAACATTTGCCTATCCTTCGCGGCCTGAAGAGGATGTTTTGAAGAATATTCAGGTGAGCATTGAGGCTAACCAGATGGTTGCTTTGGTTGGTGCAAGCGGAGCAGGAAAATCGACCATTGCTTCGCTTTTGTTGCGTTTGCATGACCCAATTTCAGGAGCTATTTTATTCGATGGAAAGGATAGTCGCGAGTACTCGTTATCGGCCATGCGTAGTCAGATTGCACTGGTTCCCCAGGATATTTTTCTGTTTGGCGGAACCATTCGCGAAAATATTGCTTACGGCAAACCTACAGCTACCGATGAAGAAATTACAGATGCAGCCCAAAAAGCCAATGCAATGGAATTTATCAGCCGGTTCCCGGAACAGCTTGATACCTTGGTAGGTGAGCGCGGTACGCAACTCTCAGGTGGGCAGCGGCAACGAATTGCTATTGCGCGGGCAGTGCTGAAAGACCCCAAAATCCTGATTTTGGATGAAGCCACTTCGTCACTCGACTCCGAATCGGAACGTCTGGTTCAGGATGCTCTCGAAAAGCTGATGACGGGCCGAACCTCAGTCGTGATTGCTCATCGTTTGTCAACTGTGCGGAAAGCTGATCAGATTTTGGTTCTCGATCACGGCCAGTTGATCGAAAAAGGAACACATGCAGAGCTGGTTCAATTGCCAGATGGTATTTACCGAAATCTGAGTGAGTTACAGTTTAATCTACATTAGACGATCTACCTCAGATTAATTTGATTTTACGGGTAAGAATTCTTTTTTTGGCATTGGTTTCACTGATTAAAATGATCAGTTAGCCAAGACACCGGAAATCACAAAAATCTTTGCGTAACTTTGAGCCTTTGATACTTTGTGGCAAATCTCTGTTTAATCCGTAGCAATAAAATGTTTCCTATGAATTTACCCAACCTGCAAAACAACAACATCGAATTTTTCCTGAATAAAGCAGATATTGTCCGCGAAACGGCTGATCAGATTATGAAGGATTTTGGCATGTTTGGTATCGAAATTACCTTTTCAGGAAATGTTGAAAATGCTTACAACGAATTGCATGAGCAGCTGATTAACCAGATTTCGGTTTACCTCGACCGCGATTACAGCCGCCTGATGGCCGTTTTGTACCAGGTTGACATTACCGAACGCGAAATTGCCAAAGCGCACCAGGAATTGCCGCATTACAACGATTTGGAAGTACTGGCTCACCAGGTTATTTTCCGTGATCTGAAAAAAGTTATTTTCCGGAGATATTACAAAGCGCAGTCGGAATAGCAGGGCAAACGCATTTAAAAAAGTGATTTTGGCAAAAAGCTCCCCCGAGGAGCTTGCTTTCCTCATAACTCTTCATTATGTTTGAATGATTAATATTTTTGAAAGGCGGGTTTGTATGTTGTGATTGGCCCGCCTTTCTTTTTGCTAAATTACTAAATATCAATTAAATAATCGCATGTTTGGATGAAAAGTTTGCCTGCTTTCCTATATTAATAAGAAGACAGAAGAACCAATTTCAGAAGCATGGAAGAGTACACTTTTCCACGAGATTTTCAGCAAGGTGAGTGAACCAAGAAGGACAAGTAAAGGTAATTTCCGGCACCAGTTGCACGACATTCTGCTCTTGGTGCTGTCCGCTGTTTTGTGCGGTATGGATGAATGGGAGGAGATCGAGGATTTTGGCATAGAACAACAACATTGGTTGTGCAGTTACGGTTCTTTTCGTTGTGGCATCCCCTCTCACGACACGCTTAACCGGGTTTTCTCGGCCATTGACCCCGTTGAGTTTTCGGCATGTTTTTCCGAGTGGGCCAACAGCTTGCGGACCCAATGCGACCAAGAGGTGGTTGCCATTGACGGCAAGAGTATGTGCAACTCTCACCATTCAACCCATGCGGCCATACACATGGTTTCTGCTTTTGCCACCCAAAACGGGCTGTGCCTGGGGCAAGTGGCCACGCAGGAAAAAAGCAATGAGATCACGGCCATTCCCCAGTTGCTTTCCCTGCTGGACGTCAAAGGGTGTATTGTAACCATTGATGCAATGGGTTGCCAAAAGAACATCGCATCGAAAATATTAAAACAGGGTGCTGATTATATCCTTGCTGTCAAAGGGAACCAGCCGTTGCTCGAAGAAGGCATTCAGGACACCATCCGGTTCAACAAACCGGCCAGTTCTGATGTAGATGTTGATTGCGGACATGGCCGGATCGAAACCCGCGAATGCTTTGTGTACAACAACCTTGATATGGTCGAAGGCGCAGAGTTTTGGGCTGGGCTAAAAACAATTTTTAGGATTGATTCCCAAAGAACCATCAAATCAACCGGAGAAACTTCCCGACAAACAAGGTATTACATCTCAAGTCGAGAAGCACATGCAAAAAAGTTCAACGCCTGGACAAGGAGCCACTGGGCTATTGAAAACAACCTGCACTGGACACTTGATGTGGTCTTTGGAGAAGATCAATCCAGAAAAAGACAAGGAAATGCGGCACAGAATTTTAATATCATACGGAAAACAGTCATGGCACTATTGATAAACGAGCGACAATGGAAAGCCAGCAAGAAAAGAAAAAGATCAAAAGCTCTGCAAAACGAAAAATACAGGGAAACCCTACTGAAATTTTAAATGCGTTTGCCCTGTG
>CAMDGL010000289.1 GCA_945897845.1 Chitinophaga pinensis
TATAAAAAATCAGGCGATTGGAAAGTTGCCAAAGAATTCGGCGTTCCTCCGGTTGCACCTTGGAATAAACTATTGCCACGAGTGATTCCCCAGTGGAAAAATTCGGGTTTACTTGAGTATAAAAATCAGGCCGGATTGCCTCTGGTTAGCAATGGAAAAGCCATTGAATGCCATCTGCCTACGAACATACACGCCACCCCGTATTTAAAGATCGAAGCGCCGGCTGGGTTGATAATCGGCATTCAGACTGAAAATTATCTGGGAGGTAGCGTTCCCAATGTCCGCGCCGAATATGTGACCAAAGCAGGCATTCAGGAATATGAAAGTCTGGGTTGGATGAACGGGCAAAAAATCATCTATTCCATTCCTGAAGGGGTGAAAATTATCTCGCTGAAATACCGCGAAACTGGTTTTGGTACTGAAATGGCCGGAAGTTTTACCTCTTCCGACGAATTTTGGAACAAGCTCTGGAAAAAAGCACAACGCACCTTGTATGTTACCATGCGCGATACCTACATGGATTGCCCCGACCGCGAACGCGCCCAATGGTGGGGCGATGAGGTAATTGAAGCAGAAGAGGCTTTTTACGCGCTCGATACCAAAAGTCATTCGCTGTTTAAGAAGGGAATTTACGAACTCATCAACTGGCAACGAGCCGACAGTACCATCTTTTCACCCATTCCGGCCGGAAACTGGAGTGTTGAACTTCCCTGCCAAATGCTTACCAGCATTGGCTATTATGGTTTTTGGACCTACTATTTGCATACCGGCGACCTGAAAACCATTGCCGATGTGTACGATGGTGCGCAAAAATACCTGTCGGTTTGGAAACTGAAAGGGAATGGGAACGTTCAGTTCCGAAATGGCGACTGGATGTGGGGCGATTGGGGCGTTGAAAAAGATGTGGAACTGCTCGAAAACGTTTGGTATTATCTGGCTTTGAAAGGAATGAGCCTGATGGCTACCGAATTGGGAAAAACTGCCGATGCCGAAAAATATTCGAAGGCGATGGCCGATTTTAAAATTGCCTATAACCGCGAATTCTGGAACGGAAAATCGTATCGTTATCCTGAATACAAAGGACAAACCGACGACCGGGTACATGCAATCGCGGTCGTTTCAGGATTAGCCGACAAAGAAAAATACCCCGCTATTCTTGATGTATTTAGAACCAGCGAGTATGCCAGCCCTTACATGGAAAAATACGTGATGGAAGCTCTTTTTGCAATGGGTGAAGGCCGGTTTGCGCTTGAAAGAGCTAAAAAGAAATTTACGAAAATGGTTGATAGTCCCGATTTCGAAACACTTTGGGAAGGATGGGGAATTGGCGCCGAAGGATATGGTGGCGGCACTACCAACCATGCCTGGAGTGGGGGAGGATTAACCATCCTTTCGCAGAAAGTTTGCGGAATTAGTCCGCTTAAACCCGGATATACAACTTTTCAGATTATGCCGCAACCGGCAGGGATTGCAGAAGCTTCGGCAAGCATCGAATCGGTAAAGGGAACCATAAAATCTTCATTTAAAAAGACTGCTTCGGGTATGGAACTGAAAGTAACCGTGCCGGCTGAAACAAAAGCGATTGTCGGTGTTCCGGCTTCAGGAGTAAAAAGTGTTAAGCTGAACGGAAAATTGATATGGAAAGATGGTAAATACCTGGATAAAAACCTATCTCCAAAACTTGTTTTTCCTGAACGGATAGCTTTTCAATTGGTTTCAGGAGAATGGCAGTTTCAATCTAAGTATTGATTTTAATCGTACTATGCTCCTCGTTTCCGATACTCTCCCGGCGTCATTCCCATTGACTGAATTATTAATTTACTGAAATTGGGAAATATTAGCCATCTGATTTATTTCAGCAAGATTACCTCAATTTCAGGACTTAAAACAAGTTTATACAACATATCTTAATTTCATCTAAAAGATAATATAATCCATAAATTCATCAAATCTTCCATTTTATAACAGTAGAGTGTTTGGTATTTTTGTAAAAGCTTAAATCTGAACTTGTGAGCAAATCAAACTTCAACCGACAATTTATTTTAGGCATCACCTTGGTTTCGGCCATGGGCGGATTACTATTCGGTTACGACTGGGTTGTAATCGGTGGTGCCAAACCTTTCTACGAACGTTTTTTCGATATCACCAATTCTCCATACATGCAGGGTTGGGCTATGAGCAGTGCACTGATCGGCTGCTTGTTTGGCGCCATGATCTCAGGTTACCTCTCCGATCGTTTTGGCCGTAAAATTCCATTGATCATAGCTGCCGCCTTGTTTTCGGCTTCGGCCATTGGAACAGGGGCTGTCAATCAATTTACACCTTTCATCATTTTTCGTTTGGTTGGTGGTTTGGGAATCGGATTGGCTTCGGCCATTTCGCCCATGTACATTGCCGAAATCTCACCGGCAAAAATGCGGGGCCGATTAGTTTCCATTAATCAATTGACCATTGTGATCGGTATTTTGGCTGCGCAGATTATCAACTATTTGATTGCCGATAAAGTTTCGGAAGGTGTTTCCGACATAGAAATCGTTCAGTCGTGGAACGGACAGATTGGCTGGCGTTGGATGTTTTGGGCAGAAACCGCTCCGGCACTTGTTTTTTTTATACTGGCCTTCTTTATTCCTGAAAGTCCCCGTTTCCTTGCGAAATCAGGAAAATCGGAAGCGGCGTTTTCTATCCTGAAAAAAATTGGCGGTCACGATTATGCCATTCAGGAACAGAAAGAAATTGACGAAACTTTGCACGGAACAGATTCGAAAATCGACTGGAAAGCGCTGAGATCGAAAAAAGTGCGGCCGGTTTTGGTTTTGGGAATTGTGTTGGCTGTATTTCAGCAATGGTGCGGTATCAATGTGATTTTCAATTACGCCGAAGAAATTTTCACTTCAGCCGGTTATTCGGTGGGCGACATGCTTTTCAATATTGTGATTACCGGAACAGTAAATCTGATTTTTACCCTGTTGGCCATGCGTATGGTCGATAGCTGGGGACGCCGTAAATTGATGCTGCTTGGTTCAATTGGACTGGCGCTCATTTACTTTATGCTTGGCACAAGTTACTTTTTCGAACTGAAAGGCCTGGCCATTCTGGTTTTGGTAATGCTTGCGATTGCCACTTATGCCATGACACTGGCCCCGATAACCTGGGTTGTCCTTTCCGAAATATTTCCGAATAAAATCCGTGGAGCTGCCATGGCTGTCGCAACTACCGCTTTATGGAGTGCCTGTTTTGTGCTAACCTATACATTCCCAATCCTGAATAAACTGCTGGATGCCAGCGGAACGTTCTGGTTATACGGATTCATCTGCCTGTCAGGCTTCCTGTTTATCCTGAAAAAACTTCCGGAAACAAAAGGGAAATCGCTGGAAGAAATTGAGAAAATGTAAAAGCCTCCCCCAACCCCCTCCGAAAGAGGGGGCTTAAAAAGGTCTTCGATGTGCATTTCATTGACCAACTTATTTTTGGTGCGGTTAATAAACTTGAGATTTTTGGACTATAAAATAGAAGATTAATTTATAACAAAGTGCTTTTTAAGCCTCCCCTTAGGGGAGGTTTCTGGAGTTTGGCTAATTTCTCATATAAAAAGCTGCGGAAACATTACCGGTTAATGTATTTCTGAGGCTTCGTTGTTTTGTTTGATTGCTAACGAAGTCGGAGAAATTTATTTCAGTTGCTTTTGCCCATAATTGAGCCCGCAGGTTGTTCAATAAGTCGCCTGTTGTTATGCGTTTTGCATCCACCTTTTTATACCATTTTGGTCTTGGGAGCATTAATATGTTTGGTTTTGCGGTTGCGCGATGGCTTGCCAGATGCAACAACCCATACATGGCCGCCACAAATGCAGGAAGGCTCTCTGCCGAGTTTGGGTTTCTTACCTGAGCCTGACCACATCCAAGCAGGGTCTTTTCTTCACGAAAGTCGACTTCAATTTCCCAACGCCAGAGGTAAGCCTGCAAAATATCTTTGATGTCCAAAGCGGTTTCAGTGCAGATCAGATAAGCCGGTTCCCGGTAAAGTATTCTGGAACTTTTGGACAATCTATATCCCAAAGGGCGGATGACAATCATGGTAAGGTTTTGTTTTCCTGCCGAGCGCCACCTTACATCGCGGATAATTTTCAGGTCAAACTTATGAGTTTTGCCTGCAGCCCATGCCTCTACCTGTTGCCAGGGATATTGATCAGATTGTCTTATTTCTTCCGGTGTTGGCAACTGTTTTCCATATACACGTTTGCGACCAGATCCGGATTGCACTTCAGGCAGTGCGTAAAGCTTTGTGTCTTTTCTGATACGCCCAACCAGGGTTGTCTTTTGTGGCAGATTTTTCAACACTTCTTTATTGGTATAACTACCATCCACCCCAACAACCAACTCCTTATCTTTGTACCCCTGATCATCTAACGTTTTCCGAAGAAGCGCAATTCTGCCGGATCCCTGCCGGCTAAGTTTGGCTATTTTTTTCTCTTCCTTGTACGCTTGCCATTGTTCTTTCTCTGCTGTTTTCCGGGGTCTGACAACGGTGGGGCAATGGTGAAAATCAACAGGGATGGCTCTTGACTGGCCGATTTTTCCTTCTCGCGGGAGGGCAAGTGACATTTGGATGAAGCGTTGACCCCAGATGAAATTGGTATAGAAAGGTGGTCCTAGCGGATCCCTTCTCCATGCAGTGCCTGGAATACGCTTCCCCGTTTTTTTGATCACTGTGTCGTCCATGTGAGCAACGATATATGGGAGGCAATCGGTTTCTTGTAATACATTTGATTGCACAACGTTCAGTATTTTGGATACATCAACGCGCTGTTTGCTGAACAACCGGTAGGCTGTGGACCAATCGACAAATTGGTTGCCGCTGGCTGCCAACATGCCAGTAACCGTATGCCGGCCCAGGCAGGTCAGCTCTCCGTACATCAACTCCCTGCATTTGACCCATGACTCATGGTCGGAAAAAGCTGAGTGGCACTGGTTGAAAAGGGCATCAAGTTCATCGGTCAACGATCCGTTAAAAGTTTTTTTTTATCCGGTTCGACAGCTTGATCTGCTCGTTTTAGGGTCATTCGCTGCTTGTCTTCAATGACCCATTCTACAACTTCTCCCTTCTGAAATTCCATTGCTTGTGCGACGGCCGAGGGGAAGTTGATATACCACTGCTCACTGGCAGTTCTCTTAATCAGCTGAATTTTTGTTGGAAATCCCATGGCGTTTGAATGTTAAAAGTTAAACTAGTTATATAACTAGATTCAAAAATAATAAAAAAAAATCAACAGACAGTAATCTCTATTGATTTTTTTATTGTCTAGTTAAATCCAAACTCCAG
>CAMDGL010000290.1 GCA_945897845.1 Chitinophaga pinensis
TTCACGCTGCGTTCGTATACATGGCACAACGGCAGAAAACTGATAACGCGGTGATCTTTCCCAAGATGGTGCATTTTGGAATGTTCCAGAAAATTCGAAACCAGGTTGGTGTGTGTCAGCATCACTCCTTTCGGAACGCCTGTTGTTCCAGAAGTATAAATGATCGTGGCCAGATCTTCAGGATCAACTTCCTTTTTTATCTGCTCCAGTTGTTCCGACAATTCTACTTTATGGTTTTCGCCGAGTTGAAGCAATTCTTCAAAATAAGGAACTCCTTCTATTTCTTCAAATGAATAAACGTGGGTAATTTCGGGCAAACGGGCAACAATCGAACTTAACTTTTCGAACAGCTTTTTATCGCCCACAAAAAGCATCTTTATTTCAGCATGTTCCAGAATATAGCTGTATTCTTCTTCACTGATGGTCGGATAAATCGGGACGTGAACTATGCCGGTCATGGCCATCCCCATATCAGCAAAATTCCATTCCGGTCGATTATTGGTAACAGTAGCAACCTTGTCGCCCTTCTTCAGACCCAAAGCCATCAGGCCCAAAGCCAATTGATGTGATTTTTCGACATATTCGGCCGTACTGTATACGTACCAATCGTTGCCGCTTTTTCCGCCCAACGCATCCGGACGCGGTAATTCCGTTAGAATCCGATCCAGAACATCAAATGTTCTTGTTACATTTTTTGCCATGATAATTTAGTTAGGTTCTTTATTCAGGGCAATAAATATATAACTATTTTGCACTTTGGAAAGATAACTCAAAATCAAAATTTACTGATATTCAATTGTTGCATCGGATTTTAACGTGCGATACATTGAATATCAGCAAATTGAAAATATTTTTTTAGAAGGTTTCAGGAATTTAAATTTATGATATATGCTTATTTTTCAAATTCCAGATTCTTTTGTTTAAAATTTGAAATAAGCATGAGCCCGGCAATAACGCCAATCATTACAAACACAGACCAGTGAACCGAATCGATCGAACCACGGCCATACGAATGCAATCCGCTCAGGTAGTAATTCACGCCGAAATAAGTCATTAAAACGGACGAAAAGCCAAGAACGGAGGCAATCGTATAGTTGAAGACACCTTTCAACGACGGAATCATGCGCATGTGGGCGATAAACGAATAGATAACAACCGTTATCAGCGCCCAGGTTTCTTTCGCGTCCCAGCCCCAGTAGCGGCCCCAGCTCTCGTTGGCCCAAACTCCGCCCAGAAAAGTTCCGATGGTGAGCATGTACAAACCAATTGTTACCGACATTTCGCTGATGGCTGTAAGCTGAAGGATAAAACCTCTTACATTTTTACTGTTCTCCTGATTACTGATTGAATAAAGAACCAGCACCAATAAACCGATAAACGCACTCAGTCCCAAAAAACCATAGCTGGCAGTAATAATTGCCACATGAATCATCAGCCAGTACGAATTCAAAACCGGCACCAGTTGGGTAATTTCAGGATTCATCCAGTTAAGGTGAGCTACAAACAAAATAATTCCTGAAAGCATTGCACCGGTGGCAAGTACAAATGGATATTTCCGTCCGAAAATTAAACCGGCAAGCATGGATGCCCATGCCACATAAACCATCGATTCGTAGCCGTTGCTCCATGGGGCATGACCTGCAATATACCATCGCAAAGCCAATCCGAAAGTATGAATCAAAAATCCAAGGCCAATCACAGAAGTAAATGCAATGCGAATTTTAGTTCCCATGGTTTTTTGCCTGAAAATATTCACAAACAAAACAATCAGCAATATAAAGCCAACCATCAGATACAGCGGGAAGACACGTTTAAACGGATTGACGGAATTGTAAAAGGCTTCTGTCTTTTTATGGGTTTCGGTGGGTAAATAATCCGACCCGTACTTGGTTTGATAAGCGGCAATCGCTGCCAGAATCTGCCTTCCTTTCAATTCACTGTTGCCATTGATTGATTCTTTCAGAAGTTCGAATCCGCGGTTTACGAACAACGAATCGGCTGACGACAATCCAGTTGGTGCACTGCCAGCGGCAAGCCATTTGTCTTCTTTTGTGGGTCCGGGAAACAGCGCAAACATATCGCCGTTGATCACCATGAAACAAATATTTACACGTTCGTCAACATTGATGATTTCCTTTTCGAGCATATTCCTGAAAGCAGGTGCTTTGGCATAGGCAGCTTTTACCTGCTCAATCAGTTTGTAATTGCCGTTTTCGTCGAAGAATGAAGTCAGTGGAATCCGGCTTTCGGTGACACCGAGTATTTCCATCAATTGTTCGTTTGAAACTTTCACGAGTGAAACACTTCTCCAAAGTTCAGGATAAAGATGCAGTCCCAACATTACTTCTTCCGGAGAACGACCGTAAAAATCTGATTTGCGGGTGACTTTCCGTAGCACTTCCGAAGCCATTGTTGAAACCGGCTCAATGCGTCCATCGGGCCCCTGAACCCACAATCCGGAGAAATCTTTGACCAATTCAACATCGATTCGCGGAATAGCAGCTATTTCAGAACCATTTGCCGAGGCCTGGCCAACATTCAGCAACAATAACAGAAAAACAACAGAAACAGTGGTTTTTGAATATTCATTTAAGCGGCCAATCAGCCGGTGGAAATAGGATGTTTTGCTGAACAATGCCAGAATAAATCCAAGTCCCAGCAAAATATATCCGATATAGGTAACAATCGTTCCCAATCCGTCGGCATTCACTGAAAGGATGGTTCCTTTTTCATCCTGATCATAGGACGACTGGAAGAATTTATATCCCCGGTAATTGAGCGTATTGTTCATGAAAACCCTTTCGTTGCGGGTAATATTTCTCTCCGAATCCTTTAAAATCAATTCACTTGCAAACGACGCCGGACTTTCAGATCCCGGATATTTTTCCAACTGAAATTCGGTTAGCTGCAATGCAAAAGGCAGATAAATTGGATCGGCTCCGTAAGTAATCTCTAATTTTGTATTTCCAACAGTTGCCGTAAAAGGCTCTCCTTTCATTCCGTGACGACCAAACACATTCACAACCTGCTTGTTCGATCCGTCGGCAACTTCAAGAATTACAGCATCTTCACCCGCATTTCCCGAAGCATCTTTTGCAACGCGGACAACGGCTTTCGGATGGAATTGCTTCACCAGGAGCATGTAATTGTCGATTGCATAAAGGTGCATCGGCAACACAGCCACCGTATCATGCGCATTCATCGGCACAGCTTCACCGCCAGTCATCGATCGCAGTTCAAGCGGCCGGTCGGAAACAAGCAGAAGACTGTCTCCCCGACTCATAAACTGAAGATTTGCTTCAGGACGTTCATAACCAATAACCAGGGAACTCAGGTCAACAATGCTTCCCTTTGAAAAAACGAAACTTTCGCGTCCCTGCCCTGCTGAAATTACAAAATCAATCATTTCGGAGCCGGTAGGATGATCCATTACCGTACGGACAGCATTCTTGATAAACCCAACAGATTTAACCTTTACCTTGCGACCTTCCACAGTTATATTCTCATTAAAGCCTTTGTAGGAAAGTTCCGAAAAAAGAACCGTTTCACTTACCGTTTGATCACCACTTTTGATCGTCAGGTAATCCTCCGAAGAAAGTATGAAATCGGAAGATTGTCCTTCGCGAATGTGCATTACGCCTTCGAAACTAATGTACCGGGTAATGGCGGCGCCGATCAAAATGATAATGAATGAAATATGAAAAAGGCCGACAGCGATGCGTTGACGGGTGTACATTTTATGCCTGACAAAATTAACCAGCAGATTCATCGCCAAAAGCAGCAGTATCAGCTCGAACCACAATGACTTGTAAATCACACCCTGTGCGGCTTCGGTACCATAACTGCTTTCAACAAAGGTGGCAATTGCCATCGAAAAAGCCAGAATCAACAACAAAAAGCCCATAAAAGGGAATGAAAAAAGGAAGTTCAGAAATTTCTTCATCGGAAGTTTATTTTATTTTGATTGGTTCAAATCTAATTTTTGACAAAAAAAATGTCCGTAATCTAACGGACATTGCAGTATAACAGATTTTAATGCTGTTGGGTTGATGAAATATGGGAAAATTTAACTTGTGTTTCATAAATTAGGGTGAAGCCATTTGATTTTAATACGTCGGCTAAAGCCAGACGGCAAAGGATACCAAAGCATTATATGATAATTTTAGAGATAACAATTGATTAACATTCTGCAAATATTCCCGAAAACCTAATTCAAAGCGCTATCCTTTGCCGTCACATTCATGTGACGGATTTGAAGAGCCTTACTATTTTCGGGCTTTAGCCCCGTATAACGAAAGGGCTAAAGCCCAATATTCCAATTCCATTCCAATCCGTCGGCTAAAGCCAGACGGCCTGTCCCGATTTTTATCGGGAGCAAAGGATATTGATCTGAATAAGTAGAATTCTAAATCGAAGCACTATCCTTTGCCGTCACATTTATGTGACGGATGCAGATCATCCCATTTTTTCGGGCTTTAGCCCAACTTTACACAATGCAGAAAAATAAAAAAAATAGAAGTTGATTTATGCCTGATATTCATTAAATTAGTGGATCCATCTAAAAAGAAACAACTATATGTCTTATGTCAAAATCTGGCTTCATTGTGTTTGGAGCACAAAAAACAGAACCTGCATTGTACCAAAGTCTTTTCGTCCGGCCTTGCTAAAACATTTCAGGGAAAACGCCAATGAAAAAAACATTGTTTTGGATTATATCAATGCGCACGAAGATCATGTTCATGCACTCGTCAATTTGGGCAAACAACAAAATCTGTCCACAGTAATGCAGTATCTGAAAGGTGAAAGTTCATTCTGGATTAACAGCCAAAAAATTTTACCATGTCAGTTTTCCTGGCAAGATGATTATTTTGCAGTTTCTGTAAGTCATTCTCATGTTGACAGAGTTAGGCAATATATTAAAAATCAGGATGAACATCATAAAAAGATTAGCTGGGAAGAAGAGGTCGAGCTTTTTATGAAGAAATATGGATTTGAGCGAATAAAGGGCTAAAGCCCAATATTCCAATTCTATTCGAATCCGTCGGCTAAAGCCAGACGGCAAAGGATAGTGCTTCGAACAAACAAATTTTTCATTTGAATTTCAATGTTCCCCATTGCCCCATTTGACCGACAATCCATCCAATTCGCTCCTGAACATACGGACCGGGAGGATTGGCGCTGTATTTCCGCGGATTGGGCAATATGGCTGCAATGGCTGCTGCCTGCGTTCTGGAAAGATTTTGAGCAGTGGTTTTCCAGTATTGATTTGCGGCGGCTTCAGCACCATAAATTCC
>CAMDGL010000291.1 GCA_945897845.1 Chitinophaga pinensis
AAGAATTTCGAGATGGTTTACATATAGAAAATGTTCGTAGATTTAGGAAAAATCATTCACCTTTTAAAAACCTCCATTATGGGCATGTTCGCAATTTTTCCGTTTTTAATTATCCTCATCTATTTGGGGATCACATTTGGAATCCTCTACCTGATTTATACCTGGGTAAATAAGTTTATTGTATTGCGCCAGGAGCAAAACGACCTGTTGCGTGAGATCATCAAAAAGATGGACAATAAATAAAACGCTGAGCTTACAGACTGACAGGGACATAACCTGATAACGTTCTGTTCAGGAGTGAGGGTTTAACTTAAAGTGAAGCCCTCACTACCGCACCTCACTCCCTCAAAGTAAAACCTTAGCGATATTTTTCCTTACAAATCAGTACTTCTACAAAAAATTACAATGCCTGGTTTATCTGCAATTAAAAATCGCAGCACCTGTGCTCGACTCTGATAAAACCAGTTAACTTTGTGTGGTATAATCAAAATCGATAAAAAAGAGTTTCAATAAACATGAAAATTTGTGAAAAACGCATTTCAAAAATCGCAATGATCACGTTTTTTTTATTCACCGTACTTATTAATATTGCTTCCGCACAGTCTGTATTTGTTGGGAAAGCGGGAGCAGAAGGCAAAATATTAAAAAAGTACATTGAACCATCTGAATTGAAAAAACTCGTTGAAACCCCAGTCGATTCAATCTGGATTATTGATGTAAGATCTGAAAAAGCATATAAAAACGGTCATATTCCAACTGCGAAATCATTCCCTTCAGGAACAATAATGAGCCGATTAAATGAAATCCCCAAAGACAAATATTTGATATTGTACTGCACCGTAGGAGGCACCGTGAAAATCGTGTCAAAAAAATTGCGCAAAGCCGGGTACAAAAGATATATCAACTGGGGTGGACTTTCAAGATGGGAATGGGAAAGAGCAACCAAATAAAAATGCGATAATTTTGCAGATTTATCTCTATTTGCGCAATCAAATCAATCTATCATCAAACAACAATAATTGATACAAAATGAGAATTGAATACGACATCAAACTGGGTTTTAAGGATGTAATGTTTCGGCCAAAACGGTCAACCCTGAAAAGCCGCTCGCAGGTGAGCCTGGATCGAACGTTTAAAATGAAACACACCAATACCGAATGGACCGGAATTCCGATCATGGCCGCAAACATGGATACAGTGGGGACTTTCGAAATGGCAATAACCCTCGCTGAAAAAAAACTTTTTACGGCCATTCACAAACATTATAGTATTGAGGAATGGAACCGGTTTATGGCAGTGGCTCCGCAGGGAATCGAGAATTATATTGCCATTAGCACCGGAACCGGATCGCGTGATTTTGAAAAGATTGATCAACTTTTAACTGCCAACCCTCAGCTGAAATTTATATGCATCGACGTGGCGAATGGCTATTCGGAGCATTTTGTGTCGTTTGTAAAGCAAGCCCGTAAAAAATACAGCGACAAAATTATCATTGCCGGAAATGTGGTTACCGGTGAAATGGTTGAAGAATTGTTGCTTGCCGGTGCCGATATCATTAAAGTAGGAATTGGTCCGGGTTCGGTTTGTACAACGCGTGTAAAAACCGGCGTTGGATATCCTCAACTTTCGGCCATCATTGAATGTGCCGATGCTGCTCACGGCCTCGGCGGACAAATCATCAGCGATGGTGGCTGTTCAACTCCGGGCGATGTAGCCAAAGCGTTTGGTGCCGGTGCCGATTTTGTGATGCTCGGCGGTATGCTTGCCGGGCACGACGAAAGCGGTGGCGCAACCATTGAAAAAGATGGTAAAACGTACAAACAATTTTATGGTATGAGTTCGGCTACTGCCATGGACAAACATGCCGGAGGTGTAGCCGAATACCGCGCCAGCGAAGGTAAAACCGTTGAAGTACCGTACCGGGGAAAAGTTGAAAATACTATTCAGGACATTCTGGGAGGTATCCGCAGTACCTGCACTTATGTTGGTGCTTCGCAGTTAAAGGAATTGAGTAAACGAACCACTTTTATTCGCGTAGCTGAACAGGAAAACAGGATTTATACCCGATAACCGATGATCCTCAAAATACTTTTCGTGATTGCCATTGTACTGCAATTTTTTGCGGTAGGTGTTGCGTTGAAACTTACCAGGGTTACCAAGTTCAATTTTTCGTGGATGTTGCTAACGATTGGTTTTATTATGATGGCTGTTATGCGTTTGGTCGAGTTTCTGCCATATGTCAGCAATATTAAGCCACAGGATTACCGCGAAATATTTGTCTGGATGGGCGTATTCACTTCACTGGCCTTTGCGATAGGCGTTTTCATGATCCAAAAGATTTTCAAGTACATGAAACGGGTGGAAGATTCACGCCGTCAGACCGAAAAAATGTTCCTGAATACAATTATTCAAACCGAAGAAAAAGAACGCAAACGGTTTGCGAAAGACCTTCACGATGGACTCGGACCATTGCTTTCAACAGTAAAGATGTCGGTTTCGTCGCTGTCACAAATGAAAAAGGATGAGGCATCGCGCGAAATTGTTGAAAACACTGAAATAGTGATCAATGAAGCAATCAAGAGCCTGAAAGAGATTTCGGACAACCTGAGTCCGCATGTTTTAAATAATTTTGGACTGGTTCGCGCACTGAACAATTTTTCGAACAAAATCAACATTACCAAAACCATTCGAATTAACCTGGAGTCGAACCTGAAAGATGAACGTTTTGACAGCAATGTGGAAGTCGTTTTATACCGTGTTGTCTGCGAGTTGATAAATAATACCATCAAACATGCAAAGGCAAAAAAGATCGACATATCTTTGACTAAAGCGGACGATTACCTGACCATTGTTTATCAGGACGACGGCAAAGGTTTTAATGTGGCCAGAGTAATTGAACAGCCTGCCAGCAGCGGGATGGGATTCTCGAACATCTATTCGCGCATCAATTCACTGAAGGGAGAAATCAACATTGAAAGTGAACACAAAAAAGGAACCTGGGTAACCATAAAAGTTAAGATGCATGACGAGTAATCAATTGAAACGGAAAGTAATTATTGTTGACGATCATACCCTTTTCAGGAATGGCCTGCGAATTCTTTTGAACAACATTGAAAATTACCATGTAATTGCCGAAGCTGCCAACGGAAAACAATTTTTGGAACTGCTCAATACAATTGTTCCAGACCTGGTTCTGATGGATATCAGTATGCCGGTGATGGATGGAATTGAGGCATCTGCCATTGCCCACGAGAAGTATCCCAATCTGAAAATCATCACCTTGTCGATGTACGGAGAAGAAGATTATTACTATAAAATGGTGAATGCCGGGGTTAAAGGTTTTGTTCTGAAAAACTCCGACATCAAAGAAGTTAAAACTGCTTTGGACATTGTTTACGACGGTGGTTCATTTTTCTCGTCCGAACTGCTTCAAAACCTTGTCAACAGCCTGAAATCAGCGCCAAAGAGCAAAGAATTTCACACAGAACTTTCGGAACGTGAAATGGAAATCCTGATATTGATCTGTCAGGGAATGTCGAATCAGGAAATTGCGGATAAGCTTTTTATCAGTAAACGCACGGTTGATAAGCACCGCGCCAACATTCTCGAAAAAAGCGAAAGCAAAAATACCGCGCAGTTGGTGGTTTATGCCATAAAAAACAGGCTGGTGGAATTGTAGAAACATGGCAACGCGCTAGAGACAGGGCAATGCCCTGTCTCTACAAAACAATCCAAATCACACGAACGCCTTTGCAATTTCCAGCGCCTGCCGGCCATACGATCCACCGAATAACAAATGGTGGTTTAAAATGTGGTACAACTGGTACAATGGAATTCGTTGCTGCCAACTCTCCGGGAGTGCCCATTCTTCCTGATATGCTCCCCAAACCGCAGGAGAAAAACCTCCGAACAATTGCATCATTCCCAGTTCCATTTCACGATCGGCATAATAACAGGCAGGATCGATCAAAGCCGGTCCATTTGAGGTGTACATGTAATTTCCCGACCACAAATCGCCGTGAATAAGTGATGGAATGGTCTGATGAAAAAGCAATCGTGGTATTTTGTCAACCATGCGTTCATAAACATTCAGCTCTGCGGAAGACATTCCGCGCGAATCGTTGATTTGCCGCACTAAATTCCAGATTCGGCGACGTGCAAAAAATTCAGGCCACTTGCTGGTCCATGTATTGTCCTGAACGGTGGTTCCGCAGTAATTTGAATGATGAAAACCATAAGTTGAAGCTGTTTTGCGGTGGAGCCGCGCAATTCCTCGTCCCAGCTGCTCATCGAATCCGGAAGTGTCGGTGGCAGGCTCCAAATATTCCATCAGTAACAATCCGGGCGATTCATCCGCTTCCCTGCTCCAGATAACCTTTGGAACCAGCAAATAAGGATTGTCAACCGAATACATTTCGGCCAGACCTGCGGCCTCTTTCATGAATAAATCAGGAGGTGATGAAGGATTCCACTTCAGGAAAAAATCGCCCACAGAAGTGCTGATTTTTAATGAATGATTGATACAACCACCTCCAACCGGTTTTGAGCCTGAAAGGCGGACTTGCGAACCATAGATGGTCTTCAGTCGTTCGAGACACAATTGGATGACATCATTTTCTTTGTAGAATGCCATGGCTTGAAAATTATTGAGAATCTATTCGAACGAAAGATCGGCCATTGTATCGCGGTAAACAGAGAAAACCCTTGCCCTTGAAATAAAACCTACATATCTGCCTTCGTCAATCACAGCAAGGTTATAACGGTTGCACGATTTGAATTTTTCTGCAACCACCTCAACCGAGTCGTTTGGTGAAATAAAAAATTCAGGCATATACATCAGATCGCTCACACTGATTTTTTCATACAACTCCTGTTCAAACATAAGGTTGCGGATATCATTCAGTTTTATCATGCCCTGCATCATTCCATTTTCGTCCACCACCGGGAATAAATCACGCTTTGAGCGGGCAATGGAATAGGTCATTTGCCCTAAATTCATATCAGGCGACAGAATCTCAAAATCGGTTTCAATCAGTTCTTTCACATTCATAAAATGCATCGCTGCCTTGTCTTTGTGATGGGTGACCAACTCGCCAAGCTCGGCAAGGCGTTTTGTGTAAATTGAATGTGGTTCGAAACGGGTAGCCGTAACGTAAGCCACTGTTGCCGAAATTATTAACGGAACCAGTAACTGATAACCGCCTGTTATTTCGGCAATCAGAAAAATGCCAAGTAAAGGGGCGTGCATCACACCTGCCATCAATGAGCCCATACCAACTAGTGCAAAATTGGC
>CAMDGL010000292.1 GCA_945897845.1 Chitinophaga pinensis
TGGCCAAGAACCACGATTACGACGAAGCCTGGCGGAACATGCGAATGAGTTCCTACACAGACTTAATACTGATGAAGATTAACAGGACTAAACAAATTGAAGACAATCTGGGCAAGACAATAATTTCAGAAGGAATAGAAGCAAATTACCTCGACATGATCAATTATGCCGTTTTTGCGTTAATTAAGATAGAATTTTAAAACAATACCCATGTTTAAGCACATTGCACGTGTACTGCTCGGATTAACTTTTGTCTTTTCAGGATTTGTAAAAGGAATTGATCCATGGGGATCGGCCTATAAATTCACAGATTATTTCAATGCTTTTCAAATGCCCTGGCTCACCGATCTGGCATTCGCGTTGGGTATTTTCCTTGCTGCAACAGAATTTTTTCTGGGCGTAGCTTTTATCTTCAATTTCTTTACCCGCCTTACAAGTTGGTTAATGCTGGCTTTTATGGTATTTTTCACCGGCTTGACCTTTGTGTTGGCTCTGACCAATCCGGTAAGCGATTGCGGCTGTTTTGGCGATGCACTGATAATAACCAACTGGCAGACTTTTTACAAAAACATTGTACTGCTCGCACTGGCTATTTACATTTTCATGAAACGTAAGAACTTTAAAAGTAAAAATGGACCAATTCTTTCCGTTGCTTTCACCGGAATGACCATGGTGGTCTATTTCTACCTGGTTGGTTATTCATACAACCATTTGCCAATCATTGATTTCAGTCCATATAAAGTTGGCGTAAATATTCCTGATGCTATGAAAATTCCTGACGGAGCATTGAAAGATGTTTACGAAAACAATTTCATTTATAAAAACACAAAAACAGGCCAGGAAAAGGATTTTACCGAAGCCAATTACCCATGGCAGGATACACTCAACTGGAAATTTGTCAAAATGGAAGATCCCGTTTTAATCCAGAAAGGATACATCCCTCCAATTCACGATTTCAGGATTGAAACTGCGGATGGGGAAGATATCAAAGACTTTTTCCTGTACGATGAGAAAGGTACTTTTATTGTGATTGCTTCGAACCTGCAAAAAACAAACAGGGAAGGCATGAAAGCAATTGCACAACTGGCCATTGAAGCAAAAAGAAAAGGATATAATTTCATTGGATTAACATCCTCTTCACCAGACAGTTTCGAGGAATTAAAAAACGAAACAGGTGCTCAGTTCGACTTTTTTAATACCGACGAAATTACCCTGAAAACCATTGTCCGTTCGAATCCGGGATTGATTTTACTCAAGAAAGGAACCATCATTGGAAAATACCATTTCAATGACATTCCAAAAGTGGAGGAACTCGAAGATCAGATTCCACTTTAGAAATACTATAAACCTGAATTTTACGTTCGGATAAAAAGCCGAAACAAAAAAATATGCGCAAACTTTTCATCCTGATTGTTCTTCTGGCGTCCCTTTATCCAAAAGCATTTGGCCAGATAGGAGGCGAATATACCTACCAGTTTCTGAACCTGACCAATTCGGCAAGAATGGCGGCATTGGGCGGCAATCAGATTGCGCTGAACGATTCTACCGACTTGAACGTTTCGTACAACAATCCATCACTGCTCAGGCCCGACATGAAGAACATGCTGGCCATGAACTATGTCGATTATTTTGTAGGAGTTAATTATGGTTACGCGGCTTATTCATTCGGCACTCCCCTTCCCGGAAACTTTGCCGTTGGGATGCATTACATTAACTATGGAAATTTTATTGCTGCAAATGAATATGGTGAAAAAACAGGTACGTTTACCGCTGCCGAATATGCCCTGAACCTTATCTGGTCGAACCAATACAAGCGACTGGCCTATGGAATCAACCTGAAACCAATACTTAGTTCCCTCGAAACATATCAGGCCTTTGGATTTGCTGCCGATTTGGGAATTAGCCTTTTCAGTAAAAACAAGCTTACAGTTACTTCGCTGGTAGCCCGCAACATTGGCTCGCAAATTTCCACTTATTACGATGGAGCTGAAAGGGAATCCATTCCTTTTGACCTTCAGTTTGGAATTTCACAGAAACTGCAACATGCTCCCATTCGTTTTGCAGCCACCATGCAACACCTTCAGAAATGGGATTTGGCAAAGCCTGAAGAAGATAAAACAGGCAGTACTGTTGTTTATGTGGAAGACAAATTCACTAAGAAATTCATGCGCCATCTGGTTTTGGGTGTTGAATTGCTTCCATCGCCCAATTTCACCCTCCGTGCAGGCTACAATTATCAAATCAGACAAGAGTTGGGACTCGAAGAAAGAATGTCAACCGTAGGATTCACCTGGGGATTCGGGTTTCGTATTTCCCGGTTTCACATCAACTACGGATCTACCCGCTTCCATTTGACCGGATCGAGCAATATCATTTCAATCGCGCTTAATTTGGGGAACGATTTTAAGCGTAATGATAGACCCGCAGAGGAAACGGTTGAATGATCAACAGATTCAAAAAAGTGATTTGTCCGGTTTGATATAAGAATCGCGATCACTTCTTTGTTGAATATATGGTTGTTATCTGATAAAAATCAAAGGTTTTCACGAATTTCCTGTCTTTCTTTGTCTTGCATTTAAAATCCTCATTATGACTTTTATCCCAAACGACAAAATATTCAGCCTGAAGTGGTTTAAAGATTACAGCCTCATTGTAATCGGTGCATTTATTCTGGCTGTCGGATTTGTTTACTTTATTTCGCCTCACCGCATTGTGCCGGGCGGAGTTTACGGTATTGCCATTGTAGTTCATTACATGACACAAGGAACATTTTCGTTTTGGCCCGATGGTATCCCGATTGGTCTGTTCGGTTTAATTCTGAACATCCCGCTCACCATTGCCGGCATAAAGATACTCGGCCCCCGTTTTGGAGTAAAAACAGTCGTTGGGTTTGTACTTTCATCCGTTTTCATGGACTTAATTACTTACTTACGAGTTGACGGCGATGCCCCTTTGGTTCAGGATATTTTGCTTTCGTGTGTATTCGGAGGAGTTCTGGTTGGTTTCGGACTTGGATTGGTCTTTAAAGCGCGCGCCACTTCAGGAGGTTCTGATATCATTGCCATGATTATTGCCAAAAAGACCCGAATGCAACTCGGTCAATTGATGATTTATGTTGATTCGACCATTGTTTTACTCAGCTTACTTGCCTTTAAAGACTGGCAAATTCCACTCTATTCATGGGTGGTGATTTACATAACCGGTCGTGCCATCGACCTCGTGCTCGAAGGAAGCGACTACAACAAGGCTTTGATGATCATTTCGGAAAAGCATGAAGATATCAGGCATAAAATTTTGGTTGACCTTGAACGTGGCGGTACTTATCTGAAAGGAAGCGGAATGTACACCGGAGAAGACAAGCACATCATTTACACAATTGTCAGCCGACGCGAAGTAGCCATCCTCGAAGAATACATCAGCACCATCGATCCTGATGCATTTATTACCGTTATGGATACCCACGAGATACTGGGCGAAGGATTCCAATCGCTCAAGCACAAAGTGAACGACTGAAACCAATGTCCAGATCTTAAATGAGGAGTGAAAAAAGTCATTCATTGTCATAGTTGCTTTGCCATTTCAGGAGTAACAATTACAGTGAATGTCAACTTTTGACAACCACTGACCGAACGACATTGTGCCAAAACACTTAAATTGAACACTTTTCCCCAACCGGTAAAAAAAGAAAAGATTGAACCTTTAACCTAAATTTAAAAATTTACTTCCATTTTATAGTTGAGTATTTTGTAAATTTGGGTAAGAGCTTGTCCTCAAAATTTAACAGGCCATGAAACGTGTTTTCTCCTTTCTTTTCATTGTTTACATTACTGCTTTTTCAACGGCCGCCCAAAAGGTTGGTCTGGTTTTAAGCGGAGGCGGGGCAAAAGGTTTTGCACACATTTCCGTAATCAGAGCACTTGAAGAAAACGGCATACCCATCGACTATATTGCCGGAACCTCAATGGGAGCCATTGTTGCCGGACTTTATGCGGCAGGCTACTCCGCGGATGAAATGGAGCGACTTTTCAAATCGGAACAGTTTAAGTTTTGGTCAAAAGGAAAAATTCAGGAAGAATACCGGTATTATTTTTTGAAGCTGGAAGAAGATCCTTCGTGGTTGGAACTCAATGTGCTTAAAAAAGCGGACAAACTAAAGATTTTACCACCTACCAACATAATTCCAGAAGAGCAGATAGACTTTGCCTTTATGGAAATGTTTTCATCAGTAACAGCCGTTAGTAAAGGCGATTTCAACAAGCTGTTTGTTCCGTTTTTCTGCATTGCCACCGATGTTTACAACAATCGGGAAGTAGTTTTAAGGCAGGGTGATCTGGGTGAGGCCATTCGTGGATCAATGACTTTCCCATTGTATTTCATGCCCATTGAAATTGACGGATCACTGGTTTTCGATGGCGGAATCGTAAATAATTTTCCGGTACAGCACATGAAAAATATTTTTACTCCTGACATCATTATTGGGCACAATGTTGCAAACGATGCAAAAAAACCTGATCAGGATGATGTGATGGTGCAAATTGACAATATGATACGACAAAAAACCGACTATGCAATTGACCCAAAGGATGGCATTCTGATACAGACCACCTTTAATAATATTAGTTTATTCGACTTTAAAAAGATTGACCAGATAATGAATGCCGGATACGAAGCAGCGAATAAAAATATGGAATTGATCAAACAACGTATTTCGCGCAGGGTCAGGCCCGACGATATTCAGCAAAAAAGGCATCAGTTTAACATGAAAAAACCACAACTGATTTTCAGAAATATTCAGGTGGAAGGTGTTGAGGAAGCCATGCAGCGAAAATACATTATTCAAAGCCTGAAACACCAGTCATCAGTCATCAGTCTGGAAGAGTTAAAGAAACAATACTTTAAACTCGTGGCCGATCAGCACATCAGGTCCCTCCGGCCTGTTTCGCGTTACAATCCCGAAAGCGGCTATTTTGACCTGCATCTGCTGGTGAAAACAAACAATCCCATGCAGGTAAAATTGGGTGGAAATATTTCTTCCCGACCAGTAAACCAAGGCTTTCTGAGCGGTGATTACCGCTTATTCAAAGACCGGTCGTACACACTGAGTTCAAACATGTATTTTGGCCGTTTTTACAGTTCAATCAAGGCTGGAGCACGGGTTGATTTTCCGACCTCCCTGCCATTCTATCTGGCTGGCTATTTTACACTGAACAGGTGGGACTATTTTTCATCGACCACAGAATTTGTTTTTGAAGATGTTCGCCCGCCTTACATCACTCAAAATGAGAGCAATTT
>CAMDGL010000293.1 GCA_945897845.1 Chitinophaga pinensis
TGAAAACAAACTGGGTATATAAAACGGTAAGGTACCTGAAAAAGGTATATTTTAAGAACGACAAGCGGGTTGCTGCATTTGTGGTTTGTGTTGCTATTGCAAGCGGATTCTGGTTTCTGAATGCACTGAGCAAAACATATACTGTTGACATGCGTATTCCGGTAATTTACAGTAATCTGCCCAACAATAAAACGCTTACAAACAAGCTTCCCGAACAATTTGATTTAAAGATAAAGGCACATGGATTCACTATTCTCCGGAATAAGCTGAGCTTTTTATTTATGCCTTTCGATTTTAATGTGAACGACATGACCGACAACCGGATGATGGAAAGCAGAAAAAACAATTTCTACTTCCCAACACGGCAATTTGTATCCGATTTATCGTATCAGTTAGCGAACGAAATGGAGATACTGACAATTGACCCCGATACACTGCATTTTATTTTCGGCAAAATGGGGCATAAACGGGTGAAAGTGAAACCGAGGGTGGTAGTTAATCTCAAAAAACAGTTTCAAATTTCAGGAGAAATTCAAATCAGTCCTGATTCGGTGGAGGTAAATGGGCCCCAGGCGATTCTTGACACCCTGCATTTTGTATTAACTGAAATACAAAAGTTCAACTCGGTCGAAAAAATGGTGAATACCGAAGTATTGCTTCAAAAGTTCAAAGAAACTTATTTCGAACCTCAAAAAGTGACCGTCAAAATACCGGTTGAAGAATACACTGAAGCACAACTATCGATACCCGTTCTGCTGAAAGATCCACCTTATGAGTTGAATATTAAGCTTTTCCCATCAAAAGTAAAAGCCGCTTTTCAGGTGGGATTAAGCCGTTTTCAGGAAATTAAACCTGAGGATTTTAAGTTCTCTGTTTCCTATTCCGACATCGCAAATGGTAAACCACGATTAAAAATAATCAGCGAATCGACTCCGGATTTTATCTATGAATTAAAAATAACCCCGGAAGAAATTGAATACCTGATTGAAAACTAAACAAATGGTTAAAGTTGGAATTACCGGAGGAATAGGAAGCGGTAAAAGTACTGCCTGCAAGGTTTTCTCCTTTTTAGGAATACCTGTTTTTGAGGCCGACATCGTTGCCAAACAAATCATGAATACCGATCCTGAAATTCGTGCCCAACTGATTAACTTGTTCGGAACTTCGGTTTACCTTCCCGATCGCACCATCAACCGAAAATATCTCGCCGGAATTGTTTTCAACAATCCATCTTTACTGGCCAAACTAAATCAAATTGTACATCCTGAAGTGCATAAATCGTTTAATGAATGGTGCCAAAACCAGCACGCACCATATGTTCTGTACGAAGCGGCCATTCTTTTTGAAAGTGGATTTTATAAAACACTCGACAAAACCATTGCCGTGGTAACCAATGAGGATGAGCGGATAGAACGTGTGATGAAACGCGACAAAACAACCAAAGAAATGGTTAAACAACGCATAAACAACCAGTTGAGCGACGAAGAAAAAATTAAATTGGCTGATTTTGTAATCAGCAATAACGACAATGAACTAATCATTCCACAAATTGTGGAGTTAGACAAAAAAATCATAGCAAATGGATAAGTTTGGAAAATGGATTACAGGTGGTTTGGGTTGGGCTTTTTTCGGACCAATCGGTGGAATTGTAGGTTTTGTTGTTGGATCATTGTTCGACAAAAGTCAGCAATTGCAGGTTGGCAGTGGAACTCAGCAGAGATATCACACCACACAAGGTGGATATGTGATGAGCCTTTTAGTGCTGGTTGCAGCGGTTATGAAAGCGGATGGTAAAATATTAAAGTCGGAACTTGAATATACAAAGCAATTTTTTGTGCGCTCATTTGGTCCTGAATCGGCGGGCGAAGCAATCAGGATTTTGCGCGATTTGCTGAACCAAAACATACCGGTAACTGAAGTATGCCAGCAGATTCGCAAAAACATGGATCATCCGTCGCGCTTGCAATTGGTGCATTTTCTCTTCGGAATTGCCGATGCCGACGGACAGGTTCACGAAACCGAGCACAAACTGATTGCCCACATTGCCCAACAGATGGGCATCAGCGAAAAAGATTACCAGTCGATTGAAGCGATGTTTGTTGCCAATACCGATGCGGCCTATAAAATTCTGGAAGTTGAAGCCACCGCGACCGATGACGAATTGAAAAAAGCCTACCGTAAAATGGCCGTGAAATACCATCCTGATAAGGTTCATTACCTTGGAGAAGACGTACAGAAAGCTGCACATGAAAAATTCCAGAAAGTGAACGAAGCCTGGGAAACGGTTAAAAAACAAAGGGGAATTGTATAAACAAATCTTTTTTTATCCGTCGGCTAAAGCCAGACGGCAAAGGATATTGGGTACATTGATCGTGAATCGAGCTATCCTTTGCCGTTCGCCTTTAGGCAACGGACATCTGCAAAAACTACTTTTTCTTCCCCAGATCCGCAGCAGCAGTTTCCATCAGCAAATAAAAAGCCTGTCCTTCGGGAGCAAAATACGGGCGATCGAAACTGGGAACACCGCACACATCGTGCACATAACCCAGCTTGTCAACCTTGTCGTTCGCTGCTTTCCGCATTATTTCTGTTGGTTTCAGGTACGACGGATCGAGGTATCCTGCAGCCACACCTCTGAAAATCGAATAGCAAAGCATCTGGCTCAGATTCACCTCAACAAATGTATCCGGTTTGTTTACCACATCGTGAAATGCTCCGTCGGGACGAAGGTATTTCAAACAACCGTCAATCACATCTTTCGTGTAGCCGATCAGCTTTTTCTTTTCGGCCATCATCGAATCAGGTAACATTTTTATAATTCTGGTCATCCCGGCAGCCGACCAGCCATTGCCCACACCCCAGTAATCAGCCCGGTTCAATACTTTCTTTTCATCGTCCCACATGTGCGAATACAACTGATCCATCTCGTTATAAAGGTATTTCCGGTAACCATCAATCTGTTTCATCGCTTCCTGAAAATCGCCTGCAGCTGCCAGAAATGGCGGCAACATGTAGGAGGCATCCGACCAGATTCCCTTTTGAGGTTCCTGTGTATGGTAAATAATTCTGTCGGTAGTTTTATGAGTGGTAGTTTTGATTACATCGAGCATTTCATCTGAGCCCTTCTGAAATACCGGATCGCTGGTATGTTTGGCAGCAAAAAGCACCACTTCGCCAATACTGGCACAATCGTTAATCGGGCCATTGCCTTTTAGTACCGAAAAGCGGCCTTTTTCCTGACGAAGAATGGCCCCGCGTGCAAACGAAATTGCCAGATCAGTTTCACCCATTTCAAGAAAAGCCTGGGCAACAACACCCTGTTCCCAATCGTAACGCTGCATTCCAAGGGTTGCAATTTTCACCCGTTCAATACGGTCTTTGGTTCCTGAAATATCTTTCAGAAAAAGGGTTCCTGAATTTTTGGGTTGCTGAATTTCAGCAGGCAAATTATTGGAAATTGCAGTAAATCCTGCCATTCCGATGGTAACACCACCTGCTTTTTTCAGAAAATTTCGACGTGAGTTTGGATTGTTATAGTTCATTGTTTTTTAGATTTAAACAGGTTAATCACCCAAAAATAGTGATTAGTTCTGAAGGCAAACACAATTAGGCAAAACCATGTTCCATTTTTCCATATCTTCAACACGTGCAAACAATGAAAATCAGTTTCTATGGAATCAAGCGCTAATTCGTACTCAATTCAACCGATTTCGGAAAAGTTAGATTTTGAACAAAGCAGACATTTATTGGAGCGATGTTTATTTGGGACAAAAAAAGAAGAAATAGAAAGCCTGACAGGAAAAAGTATTTCCGAAGCAATGGAAATACTATGTGCAACACCGACTGCGCAATATTTGCCTTTAAGCATGGATGCCAACGATTTAGCGGTAACATTGGGAAACACATGGATTAATGCACCTTACAACGGAACTTACAATTCATACAGGCAAAGAAGTTTACGTTCCTGGTGGATTGGCAACATGATGCAGCAGGGAATTTCGCTCAACGAAAAGATGGTACTTTTCTGGCACAACCATTTTGTAACGGAAGAATCTGTGGTCAATGTAGCCGGGTTTCTATACAAGTACAATCTGCTGCTGCGAAAATATGCCCTCGGAAATATCAAGCTTTTGGCTTACGAAATGTGCATCACTCCTGCAATGCTGGTTTACCTCAATGGCGAATCGAACAAAGTGGGCGCCCCAAATGAAAATTTCGCCCGCGAACTTTTTGAATTGTTCACCATCGGAAAAGGCCCGCTGATAGCCGATGGAAACTATACAAATTACACCGAAACCGATATCCGCGAAGCAGCTAAAGTTCTGACAGGATGGAAAGTTAGCAAAACCAATAACAATTCTTTTTTCGACACCGCCCGCCACGATAAAACCACCAAGGTTTTTTCGGATGCTTTTGGCAAGATGAACATACAAAACAAAGAAGCAGAAGAATATAAACTATTGGTTGACATGATATTCAGCAAAAAGGAAACGGCAAGGAATATCGCAAGGGAAATTTACCGCTGGCTGATGTATTACAAAATAGACCAAAATATTGAGGAACAAATCATTGAACCATTGGCAACCACGCTGTTCAATAACAATTACGAAATAAAACCAATGCTGGCGCAGTTGCTTAGCAGCGAACATTTTTTCAGTGCCGGGTTTCGTGGCGCCTACATTAAAAACCCTTTGGAATTTGCCATTGGCGTTTATCGGAAATTTGAAATTCAGTTATCAACTGTCATCCTGAACAATTATGAAATCTGGCTCAGCATTTTTTACTCGGCACGCGACATGGAAATGGCATTGGGCGATCCGCCGGATGTTGCCGGATGGCCACAATATTACAAAGAACCTTCGTTTAACGAATTGTGGATAAACTCGGCGACTGTTCCCAACCGCACCACCTTTTCAAATACAATATGCAACAGTGGAATAACCAAAAACAGTTATAAATTCATTATTGACCCATTGGTTCTGACCTCAAAAATTGCAGATGCTGCAAACCCGGTGAATCTGATTACCGGATTGGCAAAAGTTCTGTTTCCGGTATCGGTCAGCAGTGAAAAAATCAGTTCGCTGAAGGAAGTCCTGATTCCGGGATTGCCAGATTCTACCTGGACTTTTGAATGGAACAAATACATCAGCAATCCGAACGACGGTAGCCAAAAGACTCTGGTAAAGAAAAAGTTATCGGGCCTGATTGCTGTCATGCTGAAAATGCCTGAGTTTTATTTGTGCTAATAAATGAATCATGGAACGACGAAAATTTCTGAAATACGCTTCGGC
>CAMDGL010000294.1 GCA_945897845.1 Chitinophaga pinensis
GCTCAGCATCACTGTATTAAACCATTCGTTGAGGCCGCCTTTCATCACATAGTTATTCGGAAAGCCAATGCCGGTAGCAATTGTCCAGGCGTAGTTCGCAGTCTGATCGCCATTTCCGTAGAAAATGTTTTTGATCTCTTTCCGGTTCAAAGTCTGCTCCCACAACGGATTTAAAAGATCAGAAAGAGGAATATTGACGGAGCCGGGAATGTTGCATTCCTTGAACTGTTCAGCACTTCGGATATCAATAATCTGAACGGTGCTGTCTTCATTGTTTACGAAACGGGCAACCTGATCCACCGAAAAATAAATGTCTTCGGAAACTGATTTTGAAAGTAATTCGTCCGCTTTCAGTTGAAACGATTTTGAAGCATTGAATGGCAGAAAAGCGAGAATAATCCCGATGCCAACTAACAATACTGAATATTTTATTCGTGCATCCATAAATAGCTTTTAAATATCAGATGTAATATCAGCGCGTTTGAATTTCTTTTCAGCAAGCTCTGCAATCCAGAATAATGCAATGGCTGCCAGAATCAAAATCAGTGTGAAAACTCCGGGCGAAACACCCATCCATTCGTCAATGCGCATCGGGCCTTTGTAATTTTCCATGGCAATGGTTTGGATATACGGGTAGGTTTCGGCAAAAAGAAAAGCGCCAACCATTCCGCCAATCAGGAAAATCATCGCGTCGATTTTCCCGATGGAAAGTGCGCTGATGCCGGTTCCGGGGCAATATCCGCCCATGATAAATCCCGCGCCCATAATGACTCCGCCGATGATCGTCGCATTCATGTAATACGGATTCACAAATACCAGCTTCAGGTTTAACAGGCCAAAGAAACTAAGTAATTGCGAACCAGCTAATGCAACGATGGCTGCGGTAAAAAACACTTTGAGTACGGTCGTATCGTAACCGTAAAACATTCCGGCCAACTTGCGGCTCGACGAAAAACCGGCTTGTTCCAGGGCAAAACCAAAACCGATGCCGATCAAAAAGGCGATCAGCAGATTGATCCACTCAGGAAATTCGGACAATATTGTAAGAGGTCCCATAAATTTAATTTTGAATGATGAATTTTGAATTCTGATCTGGAACTTGGAACCTGGAACCTGGAACTTTTTATATCCAGAGGCTTCGGAAAAACCATGCAAAGATGTAAGCCGATCCGAAAATGGCGATCATGGTAACAAAACCGGCTACCGAAAGAACCGCCATGCCCGAAAGGGCGGCTCCACTGGTACATCCCCGCGCCAATTGCGCTCCGTAAACGAAAAACACACCGCCAAGGAATGCGAAAAGCAAGCGCTTATTATTTGAAATTTTGGGCGATTTCTCCACCTTGAATTTTAAACGGTGGGCGAGGGCTCCCGAAATAAAACCTCCCAGAATCATTCCGAAAACTTCGAGCGCCAGCCAGTTCTTCAGCGGACTTTCACCATTTTCGAAATACTTGCTGTAATACGGCGATTCCATGGCATGTTGCTTGTCAACAGCGCCAACCAGGGCCACAACCGTGTATTTGATACCTCCGCTGGCACCGAGGCCGCGCCCCGACAAAAACATGGCTGCCAAAAGAACCAGTCCAAGCAGTACGCCTGCCAGGTAGGGATTCATGTATTTTTGTTTTTCCATTTTAAAATAGTTTTGTGACCGGATAGGGTATAAGACAATTCAAGTACAGGGATTGTTTTTGAGAAGCTTTGACTTCCCGGAGTCTTAAAATTTATATCCGATACCAAGATTGAAGATGGAAGGGAACGCAAGGCCCATCCTGAATACAAATCGGCCTTCCGGTGCTTCGTACCGGTACCCGGTATATAAAAGTGGTACTAAGGCATTTTCTTTACCTGCTTTGTCAATAATGTATTTGATTCCAAGGTTAAATTCAGGATGAGAAGATTTTCTTCCCAACACATGAACGAAAGCAGTTTCAATGCATTTTCCCTCTAACTGTAAGTTGGTCCAATAGCCATAGCCAGCCCTGATGTTGGAATAGGAATGCGGACGCTGCATGATATTCCGTTCATAGTTGATATTGAGTTCAATAAGACCAACATAAGCATTAAAGGAATTTCGGTAGGTGAGTTCTGCAGGAGACGTTTTTTCCTGGGCCAATAAATTAAAGGCTGAAAAACAAACAAGGCCGGTGATGAGAATTTTGTGCTTGAGATGGGTCATGTATTTATACTTTATGCCAGAAATTTACCATTAAAATGATTGAAAACAAACTACACTTTGTATTTCGTAATATTACCTGAAGTTAAAGAGTCATTCAATTGTCATTGGGTGGACATTCAAATGGCGTGAAATTGCAACTTAACGACCATAATTGACTGCACAAAATATGTTTTCTACTACTGGAAATCAGAATTTGAAATGCAATACTTTTCATGTAGTTTCGTGTTGAAAAAATACTTCCAATCCAGGCTGCAAAACCTTATTTTTAAAGAAAATAAAATGACTAAAAAACAGAAAAACTTCTGGCTGACCTGCTTCTTTTTATTGTTTGCAGCTCAAACCTTTGCCTGTACAACGTTTCTTATTTCGGGACGAAACACTGCCGATGGTAAACCAATACTTTTCAAAAACAGGGATACCGATGAGTTGAAAAATTCGCTGGTGCATTTTAACGATGGCCGGTATAAATACATTGGACTGGTTGATGGAATCAAGGAATGGAAGAAAGCGGTTTGGGGAGGTTACAATGAAACCGGATTTGCCATCATCAATTCGGCAGCCTATAACAACAATATTGGCGATACCACGAAATTCAAGGATCAGGAAGGGATAATCATGAAACTTGCCCTGCAAACATGCCGGACCCTTCAGGATTTTGAAAACTTACTCAAATCGTTGCCTAAGCCGAGCGGGCTGGATGCCAATTTTGGGGTAATCGATGCTTTTGGCGGAGCTTCCTATTATGAAACCGGAAATTACAACTTTACCAGATTCGATGCCAACGATCCCTTGCTGGCGCCTAATGGAATTCTCGTCCGGACGAATCATTCGCTTAGCGCCGACCTCACCAAAGGCTTTGGTTTTTGCCGGTTCAATACTGCTGTCAGCGCGCTTATGAAAGCAGCGGCTGAAAAGCAAATCTCACCGCAATTTCTGTTTAATAACTTGTCGCGTAATCTCACCCACTCATTAACCAATACCGACCTTTGGGCCGATTTACCCGAAAACAGGGCTATTCCTGAATTCAAATTCTTCATCGACTACATTCCGAGAGTTTCAACCGCATCGGCAATTATGATTGTTGGCGCAAAGAACAGGGAGCATGTGAAAGATGCCATGATGTGGACCATTTTAGGCTTTCCGCTTACTTCGGTAGCTATTCCCGTTTGGATATCGGCGGGGGACGTTTTACCAAAAGCGTTAACCATGGATGAAAAATTTCAGTCGCCAATTTGCACCGCTGCCCTAAAGTTTAAGGCGGAATGTTTCCCAATCACTTACGACAGAGGTACCAACTATATCAATCTTTCGGCAGTCATTAACCGGCAGAACAATGGTTACGTGCAACTGCTAAAACCCATTGAACAGGAGATATTTGACAAAGCCAACCTGTTGACCGCGGAACTTGAAAAAGGCAGTAAAATGAGAAAAGACATTCTTTCTTTTTATGAATGGATCGATCAGTATTTGTCAAAAACATACCAGGTACAATTTGGTGTTGAATTGTTTACTAAGTAAAGTGCCATTAATATTCGCAAGTCCTGTATTGTTATTTTCCGGTTATTTCTTTTCGTATCTTTGGCATGATTATTTTAAGAATTAATGAAACAAAGGGTTTATATAGATACCTCTGTAATAGGTGGTTGTTTTGATAAAGAATTTGAAGAATGGTCAAATCGTTTATTTGATGATTTCAAATCAGGTAAAAGAATTGCTGTGATTTCTGATGTAACTTTAGATGAATTATCTGATGCTCCACTGAGAGTTCAGGATAATTTCAATACAATTGATGGCAGTTTTTTGGAAGTGATAATTTCTGATAGCGAATCAAGAAAGCTGGCTGATTTATATGTAAATGAAGGAGCTGTTTCCAATAAATATTATGAAGATGCACTTCATATTGCCATATCAACAATAAATCAAGTAAATGTACTGGCAAGTTGGAATTTTAAACACATTGTAAATCTTGATAGGATTAGGCTTTATAATGCAGTAAATCTGAAAAATGGGTTTCCAATTTTAGAGATAAGAACACCAAGGGAAATACTTAAATTTGAAGATGATGAAAACTGAAAAAGAATTTGATGCAGTTAAAATGATGAGAGAAATTCGGGATAAACATCATAGTGCATATGAATTTAATCCTGAATTGAGAGAAATTAGGTTAGCTAAGATTCGTGAAAAATACGCTCATCGAATAAAAATTACAAAATACGCCAGCACTAATAAATAAGGTTTCTCACAGTTGAGCATTAAATGAAGTCGTTCAGGTTAAGAATTTCGTATTGCGAGTTAAAGATATGACGCCTGAGTTAAGAATATTGCCGTCCCTGTTAAAAATTTTAAATCAAGAGTAATAATTATGAAGAAATACCTCGTTTGTTTGGTTGTTTTGTTGTCAGTGATTTTAATTTCCTGCGAGGAAGAAGCATCTTCTTTTCAGGAATCGTTTTTAATTGGAAAATGGCAGTCGGGAACTGTTTATTATAAATATGCGACCAATTATTCCGGCGCAACCTGGGATACCAGCGACGATGTAACCGAAGCGGAGGCTCAGCCTTTTACATGGTCACTGGTTCAGGCTGAATTAACCCATATTCACATCATGGAAGTGGGTGGAAATGTACCCAAAGTATATACGGTAACCGAACTGACAGTCAGTAAGCTAACCTATAAAGACAACTTCGGCAAATCGTATTCGTTTACAAAATTATAAAGAATGCAGAAGGTTCTAAAATGGATAGCCATCTCGTTCGCGGCGATCGTGTTTGTTCTTTTATTGGTCGCCGGAATCGCGGTTTGGTTCGTGTTTACGCCCTCCAAAATTACGCCCATCGTTCGCGCACAAGCGGACAAATACATCACCTGCGAATCGCAGATTGGCGAAGTTGAGCTGACTTTCTTCAGCACTTTTCCGCGGTTTGGATTGAAGGTGAACCGTTTTGCCCTGATCAATCACATTCCTGAAGTTCCATCCGACACTTTGGTCAGAACTGATCAATTTATTGGTATAGTCGATTTGGCCGCCTTTTGGAAGCGTAATGAACTTGTGTTGACTGAGCTTCAAATCAGTAATGGAACAGTAAACGCGTTTGTTGATAGTTTGGG
>CAMDGL010000295.1 GCA_945897845.1 Chitinophaga pinensis
ATACCACGTGACATTACTCCAAATAAAAAAATTGCCAGACCCAGCCCAATTTGAATACTCAAATCATCGGTAAGAGTAAACGAAGGTATGAACATTGTTACGTAAAGAATAGCGAAGAACCAATTGCGGTTGTGAAAAACCCAATTTCCAAATTTAACCATAACTCAGATTATTTAATTGCGATAATACCGGAAAAATTGTACCATTTAAAAAAGACTTCGGTTTTGCTGAATCCTGTTTCTTCCAGTATTTCTAAATTTTCACTTAGTTTATAAGGGATTAAAACATTTTCAAGAGCTTCCCTTTTTTGAGAGATTTCCATTTCATCGTAGTTATTCCGGCGTTTTAAATCATAGTAATAATTAATAAACTGTCGGTTTAAGTCAGCATCTTCAGCCAAAATCTTTTCGATTAAAATCAAGCAAGCTCCATTATTCATTTGCAGATAAATAGACTCAAGCATTTTCTGTCGGTAAACTGGCCGTATAAACTGAAGTGTCAGGCATAGGATTACAACTGATGCATTTTTAATCTCAAAAGGTTTGTACAAATCGGCTGTAATAAGATTATACGGACGGGTAAGCTCATTATTCTTGAAGTTATTGCGCGAGTTTTCAATCATTTCTGCTGAAGAATCGACACCAACAAAACGGACAGTCTGATCAAGCCGTTTATCCAGCGAAAGGAGAGTTGTGCCAGTTGAGCAACCAAGATCATAAATTGATGTATTTAATTGCGCAAAATCAGGAATAATTTCGGCCATCATGCGCTGCATTTCAAGATAGTAAGGAACCGAACGTCCAACCATGTCATTAAATACATCAGCCACCTGTGCATCGAATTTAAAATCGGTTGATTTTTCCATTGGCACTTTAAATACCTGATCTGTTTTCATATACTCTAAATTATTAGTTGTTTATATTCAATTTCAATGCTCGTTCAACTGGATCACTTTGTCCCGGCAAATCCAGAATTATAATTTTTGAAAATTGACTGGTAATCAGTTGTTGTAGAATCTCAATATTTTCAGGATAACTAAAAATGGAGGTAATTAGGTTATTTATTTTATCGTTTGTCCGAATCATTTCTCTAATGAATTGATTATTGGTTCGAATCTCGTTAATTAGAAACCAGGCTATCCTTTCAGTTTCTTTATTTTGGGTGACATCTGGCGTAAATGGTGCGCTGGATTTGTGTGCAGAATAGAATTCGTGGTGATTTAATACATCAAGAAGCTGAGAGAGGTTATTCGAAAGAACAATGGAATAGATATTTTCTTTTGATCGAAAATAGTAATGTATTGCAGCCGTATTAACCGCTGCTTTAGTCGCAATTTGTTGGAGTGTAGTTCCATGATATCCGAACTGAAGGAAGATACTATTGGCCGCTTCCAATATTTTAGCTTCTGTGCTTAACTCTGTATTTGACATACTTTTAGATTTAAAATCTTAATTTCTCGGTCATTAACCCAAACCGAAGAATATCCAACCTGTGACTGAAATACATGTTGTAATAATCCAACCCGTGATAATATTGAACGAATAGCCCGATATCCTCCAGAAATTTTGGGTGATAATAAAAAGTAAGCCTCAGGTTCAGTCGGTCTGCTGAAATCCGATCCCAATTGTTCACATCACCAAACATCCAGCTAGCTTCCCCTTTTAGAGATATTGACGCAGTTCCTTTATTTGCAATTAAGTTGCTATTATTCTGAAGTTTAAATATCGAGGCTGCTGTATGCCAGCGAACTTTACTGTAAATTCCGTCGAGTTCAGCACTGCTCGAACCTGGCGGATGGATTTCAACAGAAGTTTTGAAAAACTGGTAAGCATTTAGTCGTTTATTTATATTTGTAATAATGAATCCCGGCTCAAAATAATTGGTAGCAAAATCTCCTGATTTTAAATTCAGATCGCCATTTTCCAGAAAAAAGTCTCCTTCCTGACCGTTTGAATGATGTGCCAGCCTTACAAATAAACTTTTAGTGCGTGATTTCGATTGGCTTATAAACTGATAATAGATCGTTATCTGCGGCATATAACTCGGAGTACGCACAGGAAAAGATTTTTCCTGATACATCCGGATGATAATCTGTGGTGTTAATACGCCCATTAACCGGGAGTTTCTGCTTTCACGGAGGTAGAAATTCGGGATAACATTCCCTTCGAACCAGAGTGGTTCAATATTACCAATATCAGTAGGAAAAGTGATGTAACTATTACCCTGATTGACCTGAGATATTACAGAAAGCCCAATCTGGGGTATTGTGTCTCTTTCCTGCCCTAAACCTGAAAGGAGAAGAAGTATTGAAATCAGTATCAAAAGTGAGCAGCGTTTCATCCTTATAAGTATATAATATTGACCTTTATCTTTTTGTCACTCAGGATCCTGAAAGAGGCTTTAGAAAATGAAGGCCGGTTTGAAAAAGTAATGGATTTATAATTGGAAAAACCAATACCTTCTTTGGGGAAGATGATTCCTTTCTTAATTTTTCCATCATTGTTTTCATCGTGTAAAATATTCACCGCATATTTTCCTTCCGGAAGGTTCTCGAATGTTACAGTCGATGCCCCGTTTATTATTTCCCCGGTAAGCTTTTTGAAATACTTTTTGTAATGCTCGTCAGGGAATGCATCTTCTCTGTTGTATAAGGCGAATTGTACAGTACCTTCTGAATTTCGTAATTCGTTCACCTCAACTGTCAATGAGCAGGTTTCCTGCTTTTGATTACTGAATGAAGAAAGCATTAGAATTGTCAAAAATGAAAGAAGGATTTTGATTGCTCCCTTCATTTGATTGCTCCCTTCCTATTTGCGATTTTCTCTTTAATACGATCTACAACATAATAGACCATTGGGACTAAATAAACAGTCAGAATCATTGACGAAAGCAAACCTCCAATGATCACCCATGCCAAACCGTTTTTCCATTCACTGGCCGTACCTTGGGCCAATGCAATGGGCAGCATTCCGATGGCCATGGCAAGCGTGGTCATTAAAATAGGGCGCATGCGCTCTTTCCCTGCAATGATCAAAGCTTCTTTGTAATTCTTGCCCTGCGCTTTCAGCTGGTTGGTAAAATCCACAATCAGGATTGCGTTTTTTGTTACCAGCCCCATGAGCATGATTAATCCTAACTGTGCAAACAAAGTCAGATGGTTGAGTGATAGGTTTAAGGCAAGGAAGGCACCAACGGCAGCCATAGGTATGGCAAATAATGCCACAAACGGATAAATGTAGCTGTCATAAAGGGCTACCATGATCAGGTAAATCAGTATAAATGAGATTAAAAGGACCGAACCCAAAGCCCCGAAACTTTCATCCTGTGTTTTGATATCAGCCCCCCAGGTTAATTTTACCCCTTCAGGCAATGGTTGCGTTTTCAGAAAGGTAATAGCTTCATCAGCAAGTGTACCCGATGGCCTTCCAAACGATTCGGAAGTAATGGTTACAGACGGTTGACGGTCCAATCTTTCGAGCAACGAAGGCGAATTATCCTGCCTGACTTCAGCAAATTGAGATACTTCAACGGGGATGTTCATTGGGTTTACGATGGAAAGACGCTGCACATCTTCAAAGTTTTTCCGGTCAAAATCATCCAGCCATATCCTTACCGGATATTCTGTTCCATTTTCGGTTAACGAGGCATCATCGTTTCCGGTAAAGGCTGTCCTTAAATTTAACCCGACATAAGCAGTCGTCAATCCCAGCCGTTGCATCTTATCTTTGTCGGGGATCATCTTGAATTCAGGGCTTCCTTCTTTTACTGATAGCTGAACATTATCGGCACCCGGTATTTTCTCAATAACCGCTTTCAGTTCATTCCCAGTTTTCATTACCAGATTCAGATCGCTTCCGCTGAGGGTTATTTTTATTGGCGCTTGTTTTGGCAATAAGCCAAGCACAGCCATTGAAAAGTTAACGCCCGAAAATTGCTTTTTTAGCGCTTCACGAAGTGATTTCATAAACACCTCTGTTTTGATGTCCCTTTCCTTTTCCGGTTTTAGCTGAATGGTAAATTCTGATAAATTGGCCGAGCCAATCCCCAAACTTCCGATACCCGTACTTGGCCCGGCAACGTTGCTAAAAAGTGTGGCTACTTCAGGTTGCTGAAGGATAAAGTTTTCTACCCGCTGAGTTCTGATATTGTTCTCCTGAACGGTGGTAGTTTTATCATATTCTAGATTCAAACGAAACTTTCCCTGGTCTCCGGTCGACATCATTTCTTTTCCGATAATGCCTTGTTTCATTATCACCCCAGTCATTACCAACAGGAAAATAACTATTCCGGTAAAGATGAGTTTATGGCGAAGTACCCATTCCAACTGACCACCGTACCAATCGATGAAGGCTGTTAATTGCTTTTCAAACCAAAGCAGAAATCGGTTCACAAAGTTGGAAGGTTGTAAATCTTCCTTTTTACCTATTCGTGAAGCCAACCAGGGTACCAGGGTAAAACCCACCAATAAGCTGGTAAGTGTTGATGTTATTACCACGATGGAGAATTGTTTCAGCATATCGGCCACAAAGACCTGCAAAAACAGAATCGGTAAGAATACCACCACATCAACCAAAGTAATCGAAATGGCTGAAAAACCAATTTCCATACGCCCTTCCAATGCAGCAGTTTCTTTGTCTTTGCCCATGTCGAGGTGTCGCTGAATATTTTCCAGAATTACGATGGCATCATCTACCAGGATTCCGATAATTAACGACATGGCCAGCAAGGTCATCAGGTTTAAGGTGAAACCCAACAGCCACATCACGGCAAACGCGGTAATTAATGAGGTCGGGATTGCAATTAATACGATCAAAGAGTTCCTGTAGCTTCGCAAAAAAAGGAACATAACCAGTGAAACCAGGATTACCGCTAAAATCAGGTCGTCAACCACTGAATTTACTGCCGCAATGGTCATGTCGGTTGAATCATCGGCAACAACAAATTTCACCCCGTAGTTGGAGTTTGCACTTTCAATTTGATTGAGTTTCGTGTGAACTAATCTTGAAACTTCCACTGCGTTGGCATCGCCTTGTTTTTTCAACAAAAGGCCAATTCCGTTTACACCGTTGTAACGACTAACCGAACTTATCTCTTTCACCCCATCGATAACGGTTGCCACATCTTTAACATAGACCGGCATCCCCGGCGCAGGCATTGCAACCTGCACATTCATGATGTCGTTTACGGTCGAAA
>CAMDGL010000296.1 GCA_945897845.1 Chitinophaga pinensis
AGTTTAACTTTCCATACAAAGAGAACGCTTTCCGATTTTCTTATTCCACACCTTCATTTGATAATCAGGAAAATATCGAATATAGTTTTAAGCTTTCAGGCTACAACAACAAATGGTCAGTATGGAGTAACACTTCGTTCAATGAATACACTAACCTGCCTCCGGGCGATTATATATTCAGTGTAAAAGCCCGAAACCAACTGGGTATCGAAAGTTCAACCGACAACCTTGAATTCAGTATTAGCCCACCCTGGTACAAGTCGATTTATGCCTATGCTGTTTATTTCCTTATATTCATTGCACTGATCATTTTTATTGTTTGGTTTATATTGAAACGTATCGAGATTTCCAAACGAAAGGAAAGATTGAAACATCTTCGTTCCTACCGGCAAAAGGAGCAGGAGTACCTCAAACAAGCTTTAATTTCAGAAAAGAAAATCATCAATCTGAAAAACGAAAAACTTCGGATAGAAATGATTCATCGCGATAAAGAGCTGGCCAATCAAACGATGGATTTGATCAGGAAAAATAAATTTCTGGTTAAGATAAAAGAGGATTTGGAGAAACTAAAAAGCTCCAGTTCAGATGAATCATTGAAAGATAAAATTTCATCGGTAATTATAAGGATAGACAAGGACATTGACCACAAAAAACAATGGGAAGTATTCGAAACCGCGTTTGATGAAGTTCATGAAGATTTTTTGAGCCGTTTAAAAGCTCAACATCCAAGTCTTACACCAAAGGAACTGAAATTATGCGCTTACCTGAGAATGAATATTTCGACAAAGGAAATAGCGCCGTTGATGAATATTTCTGTTCGCGGAGTGGAAATTTGCCGTTACCGCGTACGAAAAAAACTCAATATCGACCGCGACCAAAACCTCACCAGCATGATAATTGACCTCTAGATTTTTGCTTGCCTTGTAGTAATTGATTTATTACCTGTGGTAATAAATTCAGATTTCTATTTATGTGTAAGTGTCTGTATTATATAGCTATGAGTACTTTTATGATGTATTTTTGATGTAATACACTTTTACTGCTGATGTATTTTTGCAGTACCCAAAAATTTTACAGCCGTATAATAATGAGATAGATTTGTCCTCGATAATCAGCCCTCAAGGTTGGTTTAGAACCAAATCCTTTTAGAAACATTTCTAAAATCTATCTAATTATGAAACGATCAATACTGGCTTTTTTGATTTTGATCAGCTCTTATTCGCTTTTCGCGCAAGAGCTGCAAGTGAAGGGAGTTGTGACATCGGCCGACGATGGGCAACCAATTCCCGGAGTTACCGTGGTTGTTAAAGGAACAACAAACGGAAATATTACCGACTTCGATGGTAATTATACTTTAAAAGTGGCGGGTAATTCAACCCTGGTTTTTTCATTCGTAGGAATGACTACCCAGGAAGTGTCCGTAAATAACCGTTCAGTTATCAATGTAGTTATGGCGGCTGAAGTTACCGCCATTGATGAAGTGGTAGTTGTTGGTTACGGAACACAAAAAGTGACCAAAGTGTCAGGTGCGATATCATCGCTCAGGGGTGCCGACATTGAAAAACAAAAACCTGTAAGAACCGAAGATGCCCTTCAGGGACGTGCTTCAGGCGTAACAGTGGTGGCCAACGGCTCGCCGGGTGCAAAACCGACGGTGCTTATCCGCGGTATTCCTTCTTTTTCAGGTACCGACCCGGTTGTTATTATCGATGGTATCCCCCAAACTTTAACCGACCTTAACTCGATCAACTCATCCGATTTAGAATCGATCAATGTTTTGAAGGACGCAGCAACCACTGCTATTTATGGAGTAAAAGGAGGTAATGGTGTAATCGTGGTTACCACAAAATCAGGAAAAAGAAACCAAAGTGCCGAAATTAACCTGAACAGCAATTATGGCGTTCAGCAGGTTGTTAAAACTATCGGTGTTTTAAATGCTACTGAATATGGCGCGATTGTCAACGAAGGAAGCGCGGTATCCGGTGGAAATGTTATTTTTCCTGATCTCTCAGTACTAGGCAAAGGTACCGATTGGCAGAATGAAGTGTTTCAAACAGCTCCAATGCAGTCGCACAACATTAGCGCAAGCGGTGGTAACGAGAAAATGTCCTATTTTCTTTCGGGCGGATATTTAAGCCAGGGCGGTATTGTGGGCGGTTACGACAAATCTCGTTTCAACCGTGTCAACTTCACAGCCAATATGAATTTTGACCTGACTCCAAAATTGAAATTCATATTAAACACCAGTTATGTGAACCTTGATTCGAAAGGCATTGCCGAAAATTCATTTAACAGTGTTATTGGAAGTGCGTTGAATTTTGATCCAACAGTTCCGGTTTTAAACACGACTCCCAATACAGTTGGTAAATATGGGTTTAGTAATTTGTTACTTTCAGAAATTTTCAACCCGCTTACAAAACTTGACAATACCTACGGAAAGAATATTGGAAACAAGCTTTACGGTAAATTTGAATTCCAATACCAGGTTTTGAAAAACCTGAAACTATCTACCCGTTTTGGTTACACCAAATACGATGGTAATGCAAAGAATTTCACTCCGCTGGCTTTTTATGGCCCCCAAAATGTGAACAATACCATGGACGCTGCCGGTGTTGCAGTTACGGGTAGTCACAGTAGCGTTTCGCATGAAAAATCGTCCAATTTCAATTTTACTTACGAAGCATTTGGAAACTATGACTTCAGCATTGCCGACGATCACCATTTTGAAACAGTACTTGGATTTGCCATTGCCAAAAATTCGGGCAATGCAGCTGGCGCCAGCCGTCAGGATGTGCCTTACAATTCATGGGAATTTGCTGACTTTACTGCTGCAACAGGCGTAATTACCGCTGAAAATACGAGCGCGTTAAGCGGATACTATTACCAGTATTTCAGGAAAAACCTATCTTATTTCAGCCGTGTAAACTACGATTACAAGGATCGTTACCTGGCATCGTTCTCTGCACGTCGCGATGGATCTTATGCTTTCGGAAAAGACAATAAATTCGGGAATTTCTACTCAGGATCTCTCGGATGGCTTGTTTCAGAAGAAGATTTTTTTGAATCGAACCTGATCAGTTATCTTAAAATACGAGGCAGTTACGGAACTATAGGAAATGAAAATGTTGATCCTCAAATTGTGAGCATTGTAACCAGCGGACCAAGCTACGGGCCAACAGCCAACAGCAACGGTTATACATTTGGCAACGTGTTTTACCCCGGTTCAACTGTGGGTTCGGCTGCCAATGACGTGTTGCAGTGGGAAAAACAGACTCAGTTTAATGTTGGTTTCGACATGAACCTTTTCAAAGACAAATTTTCGCTTTCAGCAGATTATTTCCAGAAATCGGTTGACGGCTTGTTGTTTACACCTTCTGCATCGCTTTATTTAGGAACGGTTCCAATTCCTACCGACAATATCGGTTCAACAAAAAGTAGCGGTATCGACCTTACAGTTAGTTACAAAGAGCAGATCGCGAAAAAAGTTAACCTGAACAACTCGTTTACTTTTACAACTTCAAAAAACGAAGTTACTGCAACCAATAACGATGGAACTGCAAGGATTTTAGGCGGTTACTATTTTAATGGACAGTCGCAAAGTGTAACTGTATTCGAAAAAGGATTTAGCCCTGGTTATTTCTACGGATATAAAACCGACGGATTGTTCCAAAATGCAGCCGAGGTGGCCAGCTGGCCTACTCAAACCGGCGCTCAGGCTGGCGATATCAAATTTGTGGACATAAGCGGACCAGATGGTGTTCCCGATGGAAAAATTTCGGCTGAAGACCAGACACAAATTGGCGATCCGTTTCCAACATTTACTTTGGGCTGGAACTTTAACCTTGAATACAAAGGCCTCGATTTAGTTGTATTTACTTATGCTTCGATAGGCAATGATATTTACAGGGCTTATGAACGAAATGCAAACTACTCCAATAAATTCCGCAGTGTGCTCGACCGTTGGACGGGCGAAAACACCACCAACAGCGCTCAAAATCCAAGGTATTCGTTTACCGACGACAACAGCAACATCCGTGTTTCCGACCGTTATGTGGAAGATGGATCATTTGTGAAAATCAAGAATGTTCAGTTGGGCTATACTTTGGACAAAGCAATGACCCGCAACCTCTTTAAAAAAGTAAGGGTTTACGCGCAGGTTAAAAACGCGCTCACGTTTACCAAATACTCTGGTTACGATCCTGAAATATCAGGTGGTATTTTGGATACGGGTATCGATCGCGGTGCTTATCCGCAAGCCAGAACCTATTCTTTGGGCCTCGATATTAAATTTTAACCAATCACCTAAAAATATTAGCAATGAATAAATATAAAATAGCAAGCTTTTTGGTATTCATTATCCTGTTTGCCTCTTGCAAGGATTGGGTAGATTATAACCCGCACGACGATTTTAAAATTACAGAACTCGATTACCTAAAATCGGAAACCGATTACCGTACGATGGCCATCAGTGTTTACACACCCATTCAATGGCTCAACCAAACGGTACCGGTTGGCGATATTGCCTCCGATAATGCCGTTACCGGTGGCGAAAATGCTTCGGATGTACTTCCTTTGCAACAAATTGACGACTACACGCTAACCCCTGTAAACCAAACACTTCAGGAACTTTGGCAGGCAAGCTACGAAGGAATTAACCGTGCCAATTACATGGAGCAATACCGGGAACTTAACCTCGCCGGAGAGGCTGTTGCTTTTGCCGGAAAAGATGCTTTGTACGGCGAAATTTATTTCTTGAGGGCTTATTATTTTTTCAACCTGGTGAGATTATTTGGCGATGTGCCATTGTTTACCGAAAGCAGGTTGGGTCTTGCTGATTCTAAATCACTTCAACGTTCGCCAAAAGCCGATGTTTACAAACAAATTGAACTCGATTTGAACAAGGCAATTTCTGTGTTGCCTCCAACTCAGGTTCAGAAGGGCAGGATCACCAAATATGCCGCGCAGGCTTTATTGGGCAAAGTGTTGCTTTATCAGAATAAATTTGATGCTGCTGCGGCCATTTTGGACAATGTAATCACAGCCAACGCATTCAGTCTGGTGCCGAATTTTGGTTCTATGTTTTTAGCTTCTGGCGAAAACGGTCCTGAATCAGTTTTCGAAATTCAGTATTCGAACATCTCCCCATATTACAATTGGGGCGGCGTAACCAGAGGACAGGGAAACCTTTC
>CAMDGL010000297.1 GCA_945897845.1 Chitinophaga pinensis
CGCCTGATATCGACGACATCAAAAAAGTTGCAGTGAGCATTCTTCGTCACCGTATCATTAAAAACTACAAGGCCGAAGCTGACAACATTTCAGTTGAAGACATAATTTCGGAATTGATGCTATAACCGGATGATAAAAACAGGTTTGTATAGGAAAGCAGAAATCAGAATACTTTTTGTTTTGCTTTCTGCATTGCTCGCTTTTTCAGGAACAGGATTCGCCCAGAAAAAACAACGGGTGGAGATTGTTCATTGTGATTCGTTGGATTACAATGACCGAATTGTTGCAAATGCACAGCGGCTAATGGGCAATGTGCACATAAAAATGGAAGGTGTGCTGATGTGGTGCGATAGTTTGTATTCCTATACCAACAATAATATGGTGGATGCTTTCGGAAGGGTACACATCATTCGTGGTGATACGTTGAACATGTATGCCGATTTTATCAATTACAATGGCGACACCAAATTTGCTAAAGCCCGCCGTAACGTAAAACTCATTGATAAAAAAGTGACGCTCACCACCGATTCACTGGATTATACGATGGCTACCGATATGGCTTCGTACAATTATTCAGGAACGGTTAAGGACTCTTCCAATGTCCTGAACTCGCTGATAGGACAGTATTTCGTAAACGAAAGAAAAGCCTACTTCAGAACAAACGTTGACGGAGTTACCAAAGATTACAAAATCAAGTCGGATACATTGATTTATTTTACCAATACACAAAAAGTGTATATCGAAGGGCCATCCTATATTTTTAATGAAAAGGACACACTTTATGCCGAATATGGCTGGTACGACAGCATGAAAAGTCTGGCAAATCTGACAAAAAAACCCCGGATTTGGAACGTAAAACAAAACATAAAAGCTGATTCAATTTTCTACGATAAGATTAAGGGAGAAGGACTTGCGCAGGGAAAGGCACGCTTGCAGGACATCGAAAACAGTATTATTGTTGAAGGGAACAGAATTGAATACAATGACATCAGTAAAATTGCACTGGCGACTGATTCTGCGCTGCTCATTCAGTATTCTGAAAAGGATTCATTGTTTTTACATGCTGATAGTCTTAGAACAATGCCCGATACTGTGGTCATAAAAAAATCAGTTCCGGTTAAATCATCTTCTGTTAAAAAAGTCTCAACGAAAATAGTTCCCAAAAAAGCTGTTCCTGAAACTTTGGCCTCGGCGGCCCCGGGAAAGAAAATGCTAAACAATCAAATATTGATCACGGATACAATTTCAGTAAAAGAATTGGTAAGCGACACATTAAACACTTCGAAATTAACCCCGGTTGCGTTGGCAGGTGATTCATTAAGAGCCGACACATTGATAATTAAACCCCCAAAAGATGCCCGACTAGTACTGGCATATTACAATGTCAGGTTTTTTCGTGAGGACATGCAGGGTAAGTGCGATTCATTGGTTTATTTTTCGAAAGACTCTACAATCCAGCTTTATACCGATCCGGTTGTATGGTCGAATAATAACCAGATAACTGCCAATTACATTGAAATGATTAACAGGAGCAAGGATCCTGACGAAGTAATCATGAAAGAAGATGCTTTTATTATTTCCATGGAAGACGATAGTATCCGGTTTAACCAGATCAAAGGAAAGAACATGAACGGTTTCATGCGTAATAATGAACTTTACAAAATTGATGTGAACGGGAACGGGCAATCCAACTATTATGCCCGCGACAAGACTGGTATTATTGGACTAAACAAAGCTGAAAGCAGCAATATTACCATTCATCTGAACAAAGGGAAGGTGGCTAGAATTGTCTTTGTCAAATCGCCTGAAGGCGAACTTAAACCAATGGCCGACATTGATGAAGGTGATAAAATGCTGCCTGGATTCAAATGGCAGCAGGATATCAGGCCCAAATCGAAAAAAGACATTTTCAGAAAAGAAGGAGCTGCTCCCCAAAATAAACAAGGGCAGGAAATCCTGCCCTTGAAAGGTTCTACCGGGAATTGATTGATTAGTTCAGAGAACCGATAGGTTTTTTTATGAATTATCAAAATCCAATCAGGTATAAAACTTTACAAGGGAGGTTTTAGTATATCAAGGTGTGGTTATATTTTCCCTGAAATTGTTATTTTTTACTTCTGAAGCTCAGGTAATAACTATTTTTACTTCTTTCACAATACGTTAACAAGTAATTAAACTGAATTTCACTTCAAATAGAAATTCTGATTAATGGTGATGAACCAGGATTGTATGTGAAGTTTGTACCATGTAGGGTCGCTCAGACTTCTGAAAACAGATTTCCTTATTTGTTTGCTAACGAATATTCCAATTGCATTTTTTATATAACTTGACCAAAACCTGGTAAAAAGATAAGTCAACAGCCAACTTAAACGAAATAAAAAATTTGAACTTAGAAACAGGTCTTGCCTTCGGATAAAAAACCTCGATTGCAGCCCCGAAATATGTTTCACTGAAAGCCCCATGGAATGATGAACCTGATCAGCATAAACCAGCCCTTTTTTCGCATATTTGGTTTGTTGGGCAAGTACTTCATATACATCAACACGATGCGAAAGCAGAAACAAATCGACCATGTTCCTATAAGACACATTGTGCATTAGCCTGACATCATTTGCCATAAACCCATGCATAAAATTCTGGATCACCTTGTGCCGGTCTGACAAAACCAAACAGGGGAAAGCACTATCAATCCACTTCGTTTCCGGTTTGATGACAGCATAATTAAAATGAGAAGAAAGGTCGGTTTCAACCGGAAGCCGATGAACTTCAATACCTGCATATTCGTTAGGATGATGCAAACGTGGATAGTGTTTGGTAAAATATTGGCTGTCATCATAAAATGGAGCAGCGTGTTCATAGCCTTTTCCTTTTAACAGATTTGCTGCCCGAAGAAATTCATCATCCGAAACCAACAAATCAATATCACTCATCATACGTTCACCCTCATCTTCATACAACCGATCTAGCAGATTGCCGGCTCCTTTCAGGTAAATGGGAACAATCCCAGCCGATGCAAACAGGCAGTTGATGCAGTCGATTTGCTGCAGTACTGCTCTGTTTCGATTGTAATTCAGTTCGTAAACCATCCGAAGGTGTTCGCTGAGTTCTTCGGGTATTATGGTTTGAATGCCATATCTTTTAAACCGGAGATAAACCGATGGCAGAACCAAATGATTGCTGCCCAAAGCGACAAATCGCGCCCAGTCAACTTCCTTTTGTGAGATTATTCCACTGATTTTTCGGTCATTTTCTTCATTTTCGCCTAAAGCCAGGCATTTCCCCAGGAAATAATAGATTTCACTTTTTGTCATTGTAATTCTACCAAACAGGAGGAGCCGGTGACGAAATTGGTCCTCCATTTGCTTTGCCTGGTTTGCTGATTAACAGCATCATGGTAGCAGCCGACAAAGCGATGTACCCTGTTCTTTTAATGGCTTCTTTCCTGTCGATGATACGACTTTTCGTTATTTTTTTTTCTGTTATTTTTTCCTGTTTGTGTGTCATTTTTGTGTTTTTTTAGTTAGTTCTGAAAAAGTACAACTTTCTTGGTATATCGGCGACTTCCACTCGTCACTTTCAGAAGATAGACCCCAGGTACCAGTTTTTCAGCAGAAATACTGTTTCTGTTGTCTTCAGCTAAGTCGAAAGATCCGAGTTTTCTTCCGTTTACATCGAACAAGTCGGCCTTTGCCAAGTGTCCGACTTCACCAATAATCCAGATCGACCCGTTTGCCGGAAAGATTTTCAGGTTGAACGTTCCGGAAGAAAGCTTTGAGGAAGTTCCGGTGGTCAGGGAGTTGGTGTGGATAAAAAACCTACCGATGCCTTTGGTGTTTTCATTAACAGAGCCTACCCATTCAATCCCATTTCCGAGAAGTGTAAATGTTTTGTTCGTTCGGTCTTCGAGGATGATGTTGCACTCAGCGTGAAGATTGGTTGCGGTGGCCGAAAACCGGACTTCGCCTCCTTTAGCGAAATCAAGTCCCAAAGGGATTATCAGGCTTTTAAGCTGATTGTCGGGCAAACACTGGATGGCAAAATCAACTCCATTGTCCTCAACCAAACGGGTGTAAATTGAAATACCTGAACTTCCCCGAAGCAAACCTGCATCGTAAGTCGGATCGAGACCGTTGGTCATGGTAGTATTGAACGTCACTATCGTTGAAGCCTTGATAAGACCGGATGCCGCGGTCAGTTCGAATCCCGGCCACGAAATTTGTTCCGATTTAAGTTCGGTAGTTGGCTGGTGCTCCTGCATAGCGGCAGTAAACTGAACCGAAGAACCGCTATTGTTCGCTTTCACAAAGAATCCCTGGCCTGATTGAAACACATTTTGGCCCAAATCGCGTACTCCATAACTTGAGTTTCCCAAAATTTTATAGGCGGAAGCAGCTTCATCCCAAACATAGAGGCAAGCATAACTCAGATCGAGATTGGAGGCGTCGATTGCATTGGTTTTCAGGAAATTATTTGATGCATTGGCTGCGGTATTCATGTTAATGGCCGATGTGTAAGGATTTCCCACACAGTTCCATCCTTCGCCTACCTTGGTGAGCGATACTGATTTTGTTCCGCTGGTAAGTGTTCCGTTAAAGGTTACAATTCCATCGGAAGTACGGCGTAAGCTGTACCCTTTGCCAGCCAATAAATTACCCGGAGTTGCAGCAGTAAAGTAGCTATTCCAGAGATTGGGAGTTTCGTTGTAATCCATCATCCCAAAGTTTAGCGTACCACTTACATCTTTTGATGAAATAGCATTTCCGGCAGCCTGTATAAAGGTGCTGATACTACCTCCTTCGGCTATTGGCGCAATCAGGTGCCATTTGCTTCCGGTCATGTAACGCTGGCAGGTTACATTGCCGGCTGACGTTCCGCCCACAATCAACGATCCGGTGCCTGAACCAGATGATTCAATAGTGAGGCTTCCTCCTGAAATGACGGTAAGGTTGTTGCAATCGGCTGAGGTTGTTGCGCTGATTACCGGATAATTAGTTAAACCAGAAGAAATAGTAACATCGGTTGCCGAAGTTGGGACACTTCCTCCGGCCCAATTAGTGGCTGTGCTCCAATTGGTATTTGTTGTGCCGGTCCATGTTCCGTTGGTTAGGGTAGTAAAAGTTACTTCATCTCCATAAACAGTACCGGCTGTATTGGTGGCAAAAGCTCTTACAAAATAAGGAGTACC
>CAMDGL010000298.1 GCA_945897845.1 Chitinophaga pinensis
TAATTTTTTTCAATTCTGGCAATTTCCGAAGCCAGGCGACGGTGCATATCATCCGGAGTCAGTTCGTAGAGATTACCGAACGAATCCTTCAATGCATACTTGTTTACCCAGACCCTTGCAGCAAGGTCGTCTCCCTTAAAATATTTTTGCGATGCTTTATAAGCTTCGTCCGGGGAGTAAGTTTTTTTGCCCGTTAGGGGCTCAATTGCCACGTTTTTGAATGTCATAACCTGAAAAATTTGATCTTTAATAAATGTTAATCGGTTGTAAATGTGTTGCGAAATAAGCTTGTGTGATGACTTTTTTGCCGTATGCAATATAAGGTGTGCATTCGAAAAAAAGAATACAAATTTATGAATTGAAGATATAAGTTATCAACTTATAGATGTTAGTATATTGCAAATGAGGCTACTAACAATTAAAATGTTGAAAAAAGTTTACAAAAACGAAAATTTAATTTCAGAAAATGGAGAATTTAATATTCGCAACATGGCTGAAATAAAGCTGTTTGAGCTTTCTCGTGGTTAAACCTGCTTTTCAGATTTGGAAATTAGCGGCTTGTTGAAAACTTTGCTGACAATGGTTGTGGTTGCACCCAGGTTCTGTTGTGTGAAACTGATGCAGTCGGTAGTGATTTTGTCTCTTTTCCCAGTGTCTGTAAGCAATGAGTCGAGTATTGTTTTTAGTCCCGAATAATCATTTATCGGATTGGCTACACCAAGTTTTACCATGGTGGTTGCTTCGTTAAACCTCAGGTAGTTGGGGCCAAAAACGATGGGCATTCCGAAGATGGCTGCTTCCAGTGTGTTGTGTATTCCAACTCCGAATCCTCCGCCAATATAGGCCAAATCGGCGTATTTATAAACCGACGAAAGCAATCCGATGGTATCAATTATAAATACCTGTTTGTTCATAACCGATTCGTTGGTTGCTTCTGTATAACAAATAATAGGGGTTTTCAACTGACTTATCAACCGGTCGATGTTTCCTTTCTTCGTTTCGTGCGGTGCAATCACGAATTTAATTTCAGGATGGGCATGGATGTATTCAACCAGTAATTCCTCATCGGGTTTCCATGTACTTCCGGCAACTACCAATTGATTATTTCCCTTGAATTTTTCTATCAGTGGAATATCTTTTCCGTTTCGGGCAATCTCGGCTACGCGGTCGAAACGGGTGTCGCCGGCTTTGGTCACATTATTTATTCCAATGCGGGCAAGCAATTTAACCGATTGTTCGTCCTGAACAAAAAAGTGCCTGAATCCTAATAACATTTTGCAGTACCATTTTCCCCACGGAGTATTTTTGAAGAACAATTGATTTTCCCTGAAAATGGCAGAAACCAGGTAAAGTGGAATATTTCGTTTTTTAAGTTCCTGAATATAATGGAACCAGAATTCGTACTTCACAAAGAAAACGAATTCTGGTTTAACCAGTTCAATCAGTTTTTGTGCATTGCTTTTGGTATCTGCCGGTAAATAGCAAATGTAGTCTGCAAGCTCATAATTTTTCCTGATTTCGTATCCTGATGGAGAGAAAAAAGTCAGGAAAATCCGGTATTCAGAGTGTTGTTTTTTGATGGCTTCAATCAAAGGCCGGCCTTGTTCGAATTCGCCCAGCGAGGCGCAATGAACCCAGATGATTGGCCGGTCGTACTTTATATTATTGGTCAATTCGGCAAAAACACATTGGCGTCCTTTTGATATCTGGTCAGCTTTTAGCTTGAAAGGCGCTGCCAGTTTTATTAGAATGGAATAAATGAAAATGGAAAGATTATAAAGGACGTTCATTCAGCGTATTTTTTGATGGCAAAAGTAATTTTTTTAATATGATCGGTGTCTCTGGATTTACAGGCTCGCCAGATAGCCGAAGTCTTTTTTTAATCGCGGTTGCATCGAAGCTTCCACTGCCAACTGGTCGCAACGTTCGTTTTCCGGAATATTGTCATGACCTTTTATCCAGACAAATTTCACTTTGTGTTTTTGATAGACTTTCAGGAAACGAAGCCACAGATCTTCATTTTTTTTGCCTTTAAACCTGATTTTGACCCAATTCCAGATCCAGCCTTTTTCGACAGCATCGACCACATATTTTGAATCGGAATAGATTGTCACCTGCGAATTTTCAATTTTTAACGCTTCCAACGCGACTATTACGGCCAGCAATTCCATCCGGTTGTTGGTTGTCAACTCAAATCCATCGGATAATTCTTTTCTGAACTGACCTGACATCAGAACTGCACCGTATCCACCCGGGCCTGGATTTCCGCGTGCGGCGCCATCTGTATAAATTGTAATGTTCAATTGGTGATTGTCATTTCATCGATGAGGTTGTTTGCACCGGCCATTTTGTCGATCACCCAGAGTACAAAACGAATGTCAACATTGATGCATTTCTGAATTTCATTTTCAAACGCAAGATCACCACTCATCGCTTCCCAGTTTCCATCAAACGCGATTCCGATCAGTTCGCCCCTGGCATTGATGACAGGGCTGCCGGAGTTTCCGCCGGTAATGTCGTTGTTGGTAATGAAGCAGGTTCGCAAGTCTCCGTTCTGATCGGCATAACGGCCAAAATCTTTTGCTTCGTATAGTTCTTTCAGTTTGTCAGGTACAGTAAACTCATCATCTCCGGGAATTTCTTTTTCAATGTATCCGCGTAAAGTGGTGTAATATTTATATTTAACCCCGTCACGAGGAATGTAATCACCTACTGAGCCATATGTCAGACGCATGCTTGAATTGGCATCAGGGTAAAAATTCTTATCCTTTTCCATTTCCATCAGTCCGCCAACAAACAGTCGGTTCCCTTTTTCAAGGGCAGCGGTTGTTTTATCGTTTTCGTTGCCAATCAATCTCATCATCCTGAAAATTTCGAGCGAAGCTTGAAAAATAGGATCTTTCTCAAGTACTTTGGCTTTTGGTTTTTCAAAAAAAGCGACTAATTTTTCCTGGCTTCCGAAGACTGATTTTGCATACAATTCCTGGGTGTATTTTTCGAAATCATTCCCATATTTTGCTTTAACTACATGAAAGAATGGCGGATGATACTGTGGTGCAACGTTTTTCTGATACACACTGAAAAGGGCAGCAGCTATCTTCTGGTCGGTTTTTGGATCGTAATCTTTAAAGAATTCATCGAGTCCATCTTTTACTCTCTCGCTGGCCAGATTGACTCGCTCTGAATTTTTTTCGGCTTTTAACGCATCGTAAAGTGGCCGTGTCCGATAAGTAAAATAAAATATTTCAGGTCCTCGAACCATTGCTTCCATCATGTATTCCATTGCAATTTCATCTTCAACGTTTTTGTACGAATCGGCAATCAAATGAAGGGCTTCTCCGTATTTGCCTTTTCGCACCTCATCGGCATTTACCCATTGAGTGAATTTATCCTCCAGCTGTTTTTTCTGATCGATTACATTCAGGCTTTTTAAGCCCATGTTTTGCCCGATACTGTATTTGTAATAGTTTGAACTGACAGCATATTTCGATGAATACATGATTTTGGATTTCTGCGATGTGTGCATGAAATCTTTCATGATTCGCTGTTTTTCAGACCGCACATTAATTCTTGCCGGATTTGTGACCTTCATGGTATGGTCAATTCCGTAGGAAGTTTTAAAACGGTTAGTGGTTCCCGGATATCCAAGAATCATAGCGAAATCGTTTAATTCATAGCCTTTCAGGGTAATGGGCAAATGGTGTTTAGGCTTATATGGAACATTGTCTTTTGAATAGGCTGCCGGTTTTCCATCTTTTCCGCAATAAATCCGAAACATGCTAAAATCGGCGGTATGGCGTGGCCACATCCAATTGTCGGTGTCGCCGCCAAATTTTCCCATCGACTGTGGCGGTGCACCTACCAGACGAATATCGCGGAAAGTTTCATATACGAAAAGATAATATTTGTTGTCGTTGTAAAGTGGCTGAACGCGTGCGTCATAGTGGGAATCAGTACTCGCTTCTTTTTGGATTTTGGAAGAGATTTCCCTGACCTTGTTGCTTCGTTCATCTTCCGTCATATTATCGTTTAACTCGGGAATGATTTTAGAAGTAACATCCTCGAAATTAACAAGAAAAGATGCACTCTTTCCAGGATTTGGCAATTCTTCTTCCTTGGTTTTTGCCCAGAACCCATCTTTCAGGTAATCGTGTTCTACAGTGCTATGTTGCTGTATCTCATCAAATCCGCAATGGTGGTTGGTAAGCAGTAATCCTTCGGTCGAGATAAGCTCGGCAGTGCAAGAACCATGATCAAGCGAAACCACGGCATCTTTCAGGCTCGAATGATTTATACTGTATATTTCCTCGGGAGTTAGCGCCAAACCCAATTTTTGCATCTGGCTGATATTCAGCTTTTCAATCAAAGCTGGCAACCACATTCCTTCATCTGCCTTCGCGGTTCCTGCCAACAAAACCTGCAGAAAGGCGACTAAAACTAAAAATCTTTTCATTTGACCGGTAAAAATATAATTACTGAAATTACTAAACGGCAAAGATATGTATATCCACTAATTTGCAAATCATTTTGCGGCAAGCCTGTTAAAAATTCATGTTAATAATAATTAACGAAGGTTATTATTCAGCCATTCACAATGATATTTATTTGCTCTTTGTCCAAATGTATTTCTCAACCTTTTGAATTGTTATCTTTGTCGAAATTTTAATCAGCAGAAAATGGAAAGAAAAGTCAGGGTTAGGTTTGCTCCAAGTCCAACAGGGCCGCTTCACATGGGCGGCGTTCGTACAGCTTTGTTTAATTATTTGTTTGCCAAAAAGCACGGGGGCGACTTCCTTTTGCGTATTGAAGATACCGACCAGAACCGTTATGTTCCGGGAGCCGAAGAATACATTATCGAATCGTTGAAATGGTGTGGTCTGGTGCCTGACGAGGGCGTAGGTTTTGGCGGCAATTTTGGCCCGTACAGGCAGAGTGAGCGCAAACCGATGTACAAAAAATATGCTGATTATCTGATCGAAAACGGTTTTGCCTATTATGCTTTCGATACTGCTGAAGAATTGGATGAGATAAGAAAAGAAGCTGAAAGTAAAAAAGATGTTTTTTCATACGATTTGCATACCCGCAATGGATTGAAAAATTCGCTTACCCTTTCTCCTGAAGAAGTTCAGACGAGATTGCAAAGCGGCGAATCTTATGTCATCAGGTTTAAAATGCC
>CAMDGL010000299.1 GCA_945897845.1 Chitinophaga pinensis
TTTCGTCGCGCCAGTATTTGAATTCACCATTTTTCATCTCGTCCAGAACCACTGTTTCTTTGGGTTTTCCGAGGGCCAAAACCTGAATTATTTCGAATTGTTCCGACAGATTCAACAGTTCGCGAAGCTTGTTCCGGTTGACCGAATGAATGATGCAGCCGCCAAATCCGGCTTCTACAGCGCCCAGCAAAATACTTTGGGCTGCAATTCCATCATCGCAAAGATAATTACCGGGAATCAGGGTGTCATGCAGCATTATGATGTAAGCCGATGGTCGCTCGCCTTCTTCAGGTCCGGGCCAATGAGAGAGATAACCGGCCCATGCCAGCAATTCAAAAATTTCAGCATTGAGCGACTCATCAGTACGCACAATATATTTTAAAGCCTGAGCGTTTCGGGCAGAAGCCGAACACCTCGCCAAATCAATCCAATCGATTAACTGTTGCTTTTCAATACGTTCCGACTGATAAAACCTTCGGTAGCTGCGGTTCTTCAGGATAAGGTCTTTGAGCATGGCTTTTAGATTTAAAATTCAGGATAAAAATAAACATTTTTTGTATGTTTGCATACCAGAACAGACCACCTTTAAAATTTCAATGAATGGAAAGTAAGTTTCATTTTACAATCAATCCGCAATCAAATTTGTTAAAATTTCAGCAACTGATGGACTCGGTAAACGAAGCGATTAGCCGAAACCTGCTCCAGGTGGGCGATACTTTACCCTCAGTTAACCAGCTTTGCAAAGAAAGTTCCCTGTCGCGCGATACTGTTTTTAAAGCTTATGCCGAACTCAAAAACCGTGGTGTGATTGAATCGGTGCCCAACCGTGGCTATTTTGTTGCCAAAGCAGTTACCAAAGTGTTCCTTTTTCTGGATACTTTTAAGGCTTACAAAGAAGTTTTATATGGCTCATTTCTGGACAATCTTCCTGACACATATGCGATTGACCTGCATTTTCACCATTACAACATTGATGATTTCGAAAAAATAATCAAGGAAAGTCTGGGTAAGTACACCAAGTACATTATCATGAATTTCGACCACGAACGGGTTCCGGAAATTACCCGCCAGATTCCGGCCAATAAGTTACTGGTGATCGACTGGAACGTGCATGAACTGGAAGGCGCATCGTCCATCTCGCAGGATTTCTGCCAATCTTTATACGATTCACTGGTAAGTGGGATTGACCTTATCCGAAAATACGAGAAATTCATATACCTGTATCCATCATTTACTTATCATCCAAAGGTTTCCATAAAGTATTTCGAAAAATTCTGTAATGATCATAAGATTAATCATAAATTTTTGTACGATTTTAAAAAATTTGACCTTCAAAAGGGCGAACTTTATTTGCTGGTGAGCGACCGAACTTTGGCCAAATTTCTGGATCAGTGTGAGCAGAAAAACCTTGTGCCTGGTCAAGATGTCGGGGTTATCTCGTACAACGAAACACCAATGAAAAAGTATGTAAAAGAAGGGATTACGGTTATTTCGACCGACTTTGTTCTGATGGGTAAAAAAATTGCCGATTTTGTGATCACAGGAGAAAAAACGAATTTGGTTATCCCCAGTAAACTGACTGTCAGGAAATCTCTTTAATTAATGTTTTAAAACAGCATTTCTAATTTTGAGAATGGGATCACATGACTTAGTTTTGCCCGGCATACCAGAACAGAACGGTTGGAGAACAATGAATCTCCTAACCCCTCCTGATGAGGGGGATTTTGGATATTGAAAATTGGTTATTGGCTATTGGGACTTTTTTTAATATTCAATGTAGAATGACCAATATCCAAAAACCAAAAACAAGAACAACTTTAAACTTAAAACCTGACATACATGTATTTATTAGGATTCGACATTGGCAGTTCATCTGTAAAAGCTTCGTTGATCGATGGTCAATCAGGCGATTGTTTATCATCGGCTTTTTACCCGAAGCAGGAAATGAAGATCACTGCGATTAAGGCAGGATGGGCAGAACAGGAACCAGAACAATGGTGGGCAAACCTGAAACTGGCTTTGGCCGATGTGCTGGCTCAATCAAAAGTTGATCCCAAATCGATCGATTCAATCGGTATCTCCTACCAGATGCACGGGTTGGTTGTGGTTGATAAAAACCAGAATGTATTGCGTCCTTCAATTATTTGGTGCGATAGCCGGGCTGCTGAAATCGGAAACAAGGCTTTTTCAGAAATGGGTGAAGAAAATTGTTTGGCCAACCTGCTCAACTCTCCGGGCAACTTCACTGCTTCGAAACTGAAATGGGTGAAAGAAAACGAACCTGAATTGTATGCCAAAATCGACAAAATCATGCTTCCGGGCGATTACATTGCCATGAAACTTTCAGGAGAAATAAAAACGACAGCCAGTGGTTTGTCGGAAGGAATTCTCTGGAATTTCAAGGAAAATGCAGTGGCCAATATGCTGCTCGATTATTACGGATTCGAAAAATCGTTTATTCCTGAAATCGTTCCAACCTTTTCGGTACAAGGTTTGGTGAATGCAAAAGCTGCTGCGGAACTTGGATTGGCCGAAGGAACAAAAATCAGCTACCGCGCAGGTGATCAGCCAAACAATGCGCTTTCGTTGAATGTACTGAATCCGGGCGAAATTGCCACTACTGCCGGAACTTCAGGAGTTGTTTATGGCGTTAGCGGCGAAGTGAAATACGATCCATATTCGCGGGTAAATACGTTTGCGCACGTTAACCACACTTCCGAAGCCAACCGTTTGGGTGTTTTACTCTGCATCAACGGAACAGGAATTCTAAATTCATGGTTGAACAAAAACGTTGGAAACAAAGCTTTCTCGTACGAGGAAATGAACCAGAAAGCTGCTGAAGTGGCCATTGGATCTGAAGGTGTGAGCATTCTGCCATTTGGAAACGGTGCAGAACGTGTTCTCCGGAATAAAAATATTGGCGCACAAATTTCAGGATTGGGATTTAATACCCATACAGAAGCTCATTTGTTCCGCGCGGCTCAGGAAGGAATCGTTTTCTCATTCAAATACGGAATGGAAATCATGGAAGAAATTGGCATAAAAGCGCAGGTTATCCGTGCCGGAAAAGCCAACATGTTCCTGAGTCCGATTTTCCGGGAAACACTGGCCGGAGTTTCAGGAGCAACCATCGAATTGTACAACACCGATGGTTCGGTTGGTGCAGCTCGTGGTGCAGGAATTGGTTCAGGATATTACGCATCGGCCAAAGAAGCATTTGCCAGCTTGAAAAAACTGGATACGATTGCTCCTGATTTGAGCAAAAAAGCCGAATACGAAGCTGCTTACCAGAACTGGAAAACAGCACTAGAAAAGGCCTCCCCCAACCCCTCCGAAGGAGGGGAGTAAGGACTGCGATATAAAAAATTTACTTAGATTAATAACGCGCCTCTTTTGGTTCTCCCCCTTCGGGGGAGTTAGAGGGGGCTTAAAAATTTATTTTTATGACAGCTTTTAAAGGAAACAAAGAGTATTTCCCGGGTATTGATCAGATCAAATACGAGGGACCACAGTCGAAAAATCCGTTGGCATTCAAATACTACGATGCCAATCAAGTAGTTCTGGGCAAAACAATGAAGGAATATCTTCGTTTTGCAGTTGCCTACTGGCATACTTTCTGCGGTGACGGTGGCGATCCCTTCGGCCCCGGAACACAGATTTTTCCTTGGGTTGGCGCTGCTGACCCGATGACTGCTGCCAAAGAAAAAATGGATGCAGCTTTCGAATTCATTAGCAAAATTGGTGCTCCTTTCTATTGCTTTCACGATACCGACGTTGTTGGTGACGGATCGGTTTTCGAAATCGAAAAACGTTTGGCCAATATGATCGACTTCGCCAAAGAACGTCAGGAAGCTACCGGAATTAAATTACTTTGGGGAACTGCCAACGTATTCTCGGCTCCACGTTACATGAATGGTGCTTCAACCAATCCTGATTTTGCAGTATTGGCCAATGCCGCCGTTCAGGTTAAAAACGCCATGGAAGCTACCATCGCTTTGGGCGGAACCAACTATGTATTCTGGGGCGGTCGCGAAGGTTACATGAGTCTGCATAACACCGACACCAAACGCGAACTGGATCACATGGGCAAATTCCTCGCTGCAGCCCGCGATCACGCGCGTTCACTTGGATTCAAAGGAACTTTCCTGATTGAGCCAAAACCAATGGAACCAATGAAACATCAGTATGATTTCGATACTCAAACAGTTATTGGCTTCCTGAAAGCTCATGGTTTGGAAAACGATTTCAAAATGAACATTGAAGTAAACCACGCTACTTTGGCCGGTCATACTTTTGCTCACGAACTGCGCACTGCCCGCGATCAGGGATTCTTTGGATCAATCGATGCCAACAAAGGTGATTACCAAAACGGATGGGATACCGATGAATTCCCAACCAATATTTACGAAGTAACCGAAGCCATGATCGAAATCATTCAGGCTGGCGGATTTACAACCGGTGGAATTAATTTCGATGCAAAAACCCGTCGTAACTCAACCGATTTGGAAGATATTTTCATCTCACACGTTTCAGGAATGGATGTATTTGCCCGTTCGTTGGTTATCGCCGATAAATTGCTGAAGGATTCGGATTACCTGAAACTGAAAGCAAACCGTTACGCTTCATTCGATTCAGGAAAAGGAAAAGAATACGAAGCAGGAAAATTAAATTTAGTTGATTTGTACAATGTTGCCAAAGAAGTTGGCGAACCAAAACAAATCAGCGGCAAACAGGAAATGTTGGAACAGTTGATCAACTGCTACATCTAATCCTATGAAAGATCGCAACACGTTATACATTGCGGGGATCACCCTGGTGGCAACACTGGGTGGTCTTTTGTTTGGATATGACACTGCCGTAATTTCAGGCGCAGAAAAATCGGTTCAGGCATACCTGATTACTCCACTCGGACTTGGCTCTCTCGCACATGGGGCAACCATTTCCAGCGCGTTGATCGGTTGTATTATTGGAGGAATGCTATCCGGAATTCTTTCTTTACAGTTGGGCCGGAAAAGGGCCATGATGCTTGCCGGAATTTTATTCTTTATCTCAGCATTGGGATCTGGATATCCTGAATTCCTGCTCTTCCAGAAGGGTGAACCAACCATGGGATTGCTGTACATGTTCAATTTTTATCGTATTATCGGTGGAATTGGCGTTGGACTGGCATCAGC
>CAMDGL010000300.1 GCA_945897845.1 Chitinophaga pinensis
CAGCAACTGCACCCGATTCGCTTTGTGGAAGAAATTACTCCGGTAAGTGCAAATAAAATGACAGAGCTAAAATCTGTATATAACCTGGGTCGAAACATTGCCGGAATCAGCCGCATCAGCGTGAAAGGTGAGCGCGGAACGGTCATTCGCCTGAAGCATTCAGAAATGATTTTCAAAGACGGAAATGTGAACATGTCAAATATTGATGTGCATTACCGCCCGACTGATGACAAAGATCCATTCCAGACCGATATTTACACCTTGAGCGGCGAAGGCGTGGAAACGTTCTGGCCGCAATTCAACTATAAAGGATTTCAGTACATTGAAGTTACCAGCGATCGCCCGGTTGAAATCCAAAGCCTGACCGGAATTTTTATGCACAGCGATGTCCCTCCGGTTGGTCAGGTAAGCAGTTCGAACGAAACGCTGGATAAAATATGGAAAGCAACCAACGTTTCTTATTTGTCGAACTTGTATGGTTATCCAACAGACTGTCCGCAGCGCGAAAAGAATGGCTGGACAGGCGATGCGCACATTGCCATTGAAACCGGCCTGTATAACTTCGACGGGATTACCGTTTATGAAAAATGGCTGGCCGATCACCGCGACGAACAACAGCCGAATGGTGTTCTTCCAGCAATTATTCCAACGAGTGGTTGGGGCTACACCTGGGCAAACGGTCCCGACTGGACCAGCACCATCGCCATTATTCCGTGGAATATTTACCTGTTTTATGGCGATTCTAAATTGCTGGCCGACAATTACGACAACCTAAAAAGATATGTGGATCACATTACCGACATCAGTCCAAGTGGTTTGACGGACTGGGGTTTGGGCGACTGGGTTCCGGTAAAATCCGTTACACCGAAAAAACTGACTTCGTCGATTTATTATTTTGTGGATGCTGATATTCTGGCCAAAGCGGCCAAACTATTCGGAAAAGATGACGACCATCGGAAATATTCAGCTTTGGCTGCCAAAATCACATCGGCAATCAATGACAAATACCTGAATCGGGAAACCGGAATCTACGGCACCGGCTTACAAACCGAATTAAGCGCACCGCTTTTCTGGGGAATTGTTCCTGAAAACCTGAAAGCGAAAGTGGCCAATAACCTTGCTAAACGGGTGATTGCTGACAACAAACATTTGGATGTTGGTTTGCTGGGAACGAAAACCATCCTGAACGCACTGAGTGAGAATGGCTATGCCGATCTGGCTTATGAAGTGGCGGCTCAGGAAACATTCCCTTCGTGGGGATGGTGGATTGTGAACGGGGCAACCTCGCTTTACGAAAACTGGCCGATTGATGCTACCCGTGATATTTCGCTCAATCACATCATGTTTGGCGAAATTGGGGCGTGGTATTACAAAGCATTGGGCGGGATGAAACCTGATCAGGAAAAACCGGGTTTTAAAAATGTAGTACTCGAACCTCATTTCGTGAAAGGCTTGAATTCGTTTCAGGCCAGTCATGCCGGACCTTTTGGAGAGATTCAATCATCTTGGATACGCAAAGGAAAGACTGTGGTTTATCAGGTGACTATACCGGCAAACAGCACTGCCAACTTGAAACTTACCGGATCAAAAATCAGCCAAAACGGAAAGACGGTTTACACAGCTGGCAATAGGTCAAATTATTTAACTCAATTGGCATCTGGTAGTTATGAATTTTTGGTTGTGCAATAATTACTCTTAAGTGATTATATAAAACTATGCATAACAGTTTTACCCAAAGGATATCGTTATGCATAGTGATACAACAAAAACGATATAATCATCTATTAATCAATAGTACCATTTTATAATAACTCAGCATTAACGGTTCCCGTTTCGAGACAGAAACGGGACAAAGCGCTGAAACTAATTTTATAATTAGAAATTTTCAAACTTCCGCTTCAACCCACCGATTTCTTCGGTCAATATTTTTAACTGCATGGCTATCTGTTTATCAGTCAGGGATAGTTCTGCTACTTCCCTGCTGATATAATGCACAAATTTCCAGACTTCCCGAATTTCTGTGGCAGCCAGCTCGTATGGAAGATAAGCTGTATTGAGTGAAATCAATTGAAAACATCCTCGCTCTGCCAGTTCATTGGTTAACTGTTTGAAAACCAATCCTTCGTTTAAGGTGAGCACCACATACAAATCGCCGGTTTTTATTTCGTTCCAATCCTGCACAAATTCCCCGGTAATCCATGCTCCATTAGGAATGGGAAGCATCGAGTCGCCACTGATCTGGAAAGTTCGGTATTTTCGTTCTGCCGACAAAAACGGAAGTTGAAAAACAGGCAATTCAGAAATATATTCCGGATCGGAAAATCCGTTGGTGTACCCAGCCTTTGCTTTTTCTGAAACCAACTCTATGTTGTCACGGTTCTGCCGGTCAACGGTGGTGGCCATCACCCGCAGATTGCTGCCTTTCAGGAAAACATCCTGCCCGTGTTCCAGTTCGTAAAGCTGACTTTCCCGAAGTTTGGCCAGATCGACCCGCAGCAGGGTGTCGATAGCCACATGAAAATAGTCCGACAATAAAACCAACGAATGAATGCTCGGTCCTGAAATTCCATTCTCGTAATTATTTAGTGTTGACCGATTGATTTCCAAGGCAATGGAAAGCTGATCCTGTGTAAGTTTCTTACGTCCCCTTAAAAATTTAATATTAGTATCGAAGTACATGCCTGGTAGTTTAAATATAGTTAATTAAATTATAATCGCATAGTTTGATTATATTGCAATCAAAAATACGAATTTAGTTCTGAATTACAAATTTTTGAGTGGTTTTTCTGTTGATTTTACCGAGTATGCCGTTGAAGTATTGTAGCAGAATTTTGCACAATGTATAGGCGCATGTGTCAGCGAGGATTGAAAACGAAAGATCCGGCGCCATGTGCGAAATTAATTAAAAATAAAAAAAGTAGGCCTAATGAACGATAGCTTACTTTAATTTGGTCGGTAGTTTTGTAAATCATACCTTTCGCATTGCCAATTAATTCATCATTAACTGTATATTATTATGAAAAAAAATCTACTCTTGATTTTATCATTATTTGTTATCATTCAGGTATTTGCACAGTCTTTACGACCTGTTGAAACCGAAAAGCAAATTGTTATCGAAACCAAACATTCAGCATTGGTTTATTCCGTCGGGAAAAACAAAAAACTTTATCAGGCTTATCTGGGAGAAAAGCTGAACAATGCTTCTGACTATTTACTGCAGCGAAATACGCACGAAGCTTATATTCCTTCAGGAACAGACAATCTGTTTGAACCTGCCATAAAAATGCTGCACAACGATGGAAATCCTTCGCTGGAGCTTCTTTTTTCAGAAGAAAAAACGGTTCGCAACGGCAATTTAACAACTACTTCAATCATTCTGAAAGACCCGGTATATCCGGTAACTGTGAAACTGATTTTCGTTGCCTATTTTGAAGAGGACATCGTAAAAACATGGACGGAAATCAGCCATCAGGAAAAGAACCCGGTGGTTATGAGCAATTTCGCCTCTTCGATGATCCATCTGAATGCTGATCGTTATTGGTTGACGCAGTTTCATGGCGATTGGGCCGAGGAAATGCGGATGGAGGAAAGCCAGTTGACCAGCGGAATAAAAACAATCGACAGCAAACTGGGCACACGGGCGAATATTTTCCAGACGCCGGTATTTTTTCTGGCAAAAGACAAGCCTGCCGGTGAAAACTCAGGAGAAGTGATTGCCGGAACTTTGGGATGGACAGGCAGTTTTCAGATGTTGTTCGAAATTGACAATTTAAATTCTCTCCGGATGATTTCGGGAATGAACCCGTTTGCTTCTGAATATCACCTGAAACCCAATGAGAATTTTGTAACTCCTGAATTTATTTTCACTTTCAGCGCAGAGGGAAAGGGACTGGCCAGCCGCAACTTTCACCAGTGGGCCCGCAATTACGGTGTGATGGATGGAAACGGTACCCGTTTGACTTTACTGAACAACTGGGAAGCTACCTATTTCGATTTTGATGAAAAAATACTGACTGATTTGTTCGGTGGCGCCAAAGAACTGGGCGTCGATGTTTTTCTGCTGGATGATGGCTGGTTTGGAAACAAATACCCCAGAGCGAACGATCGTGCAGGTTTGGGCGACTGGCAGGAAACTAAAACTAAATTACCTCACGGACTGGGATATCTGGTTGAACAGGCCGAGGCAAAAGGTGTGAAATTTGGTATCTGGATAGAGCCGGAAATGGTGAACCCGAAAAGTGAATTGTATGAAAAACATCCTGATTGGATTCTGAAATTGCCGAATCGCGCCGAAAATTATTACCGCAACCAGTTGGTTTTGGATTTGACAAATCCAGAAGTTCAGGATTTTGTGTACAATGTAGTGGATGAAATGATGACTAAAAATCCGAGCATCGCGTTCATTAAATGGGATTGTAATCGTTTAATGACCAATACATATTCTCCTTATCTGAAAGACAAACAATCGCATGTTCAGATTGAATATGTTCGCAGTTTTTACAATGTTATGGAGCGTTTACGCGAAAAATATCCCGATTTGCCCATCATGCTTTGCTCGGGTGGAGGTGGCCGCACCGATTACGGAGCGCTGAAATACTTTACCGAATTCTGGCCAAGCGACAATACCGATGCGGTGGAGCGGGTATTTATACAATGGGGATATTCGTATTTCTTTCCGAGCATTACCTCGTGCAACCACATTACCACCATGGGCAAACAATCGCTGAAATACAGGACAGATGTGGCCATGATGGGGAAAATGGGATACGATATCCGAGTAAACGAGATGACGGCCGAAGAATTGGAGTTCAGCAAAATGGCAGTACAAAATTACAATCGCCTGAAAGAGCTTATCTGGAGCGGGGATATGTATCGGTTAATTTCCCCTTACGAGGAAGAAAGGGCTGTTTTGATGTTTGCCAGTCAGGATAAATCGAAGTCGTTGCTTTTCTCTTATGCATTGCATCCACGTGCATTTGGCCAATTTAGTCCGGTTCGCTTAAATGGATTGGATGCTGCTAAAACTTACAAAGTTCAGGAAATTAACAAGATGAAAGGAATAAGAAGTTCATTCTCTTCGGATGGAAAAACCTTTTCGGGTGATTACCTGATGAAAGTTGGATTGTCGCTTCCAAACAACAATGAACTTACAAGCGCGGTGATTGAAATTA
>CAMDGL010000301.1 GCA_945897845.1 Chitinophaga pinensis
ACCTTGACGATCCATCGTAACGGAACCTAAAATCGACCATGTATTTTTCGCTGAATGCATAAGTTAACGAACCAATTAAAGACTGGCTGGTGCGGTCGCCTGGAGTGCCTCCGGTACCTTCCTGGTTCAGCGCTTCTCCGGCAAACAGGTATTCTGAATCAATCAATAACTCGCGGTAAGCTCTAAAATAATCCCATTTACTGTAAGCTTCTTCGAAAATTAAAAAGCTCTTTATATCATGTCCTTTAAATTTGGTGTCGTAATGTATGCCAAATTGCAAATCAGTATCAAAATTGAAATCTGCATTTCGTTCAATACTTGATGGGGAGTTTACTACAACGGGATTATATTTTTCTGTGCCGGCATTGTAAACAAACAGACTGTAACTTTTCTTAAAGCGGGTTTCGTCTGGAAGTTCCATGGCATAGTCGTATGAACCTTTTAAATATAACCCTTTAATAGTTGGGATATCGTATTTTAACTGAAGCGTACCGTTAAGTCTTCGGTTATTTGTTTTATTGGTACCACTTATTGCCGGATCGATTTCTGCCAGAATGTTTCGTCCGACGTACAAGGTCGATGCATCACCATTCAGGTAATCAGGATTGTCGTTGGCATATAACGGCGCATCGGGGCGCATCAACCATGCTGTTTTCATGGTTGACCAACTGGTTGAGTTTGGCCGGTTTGTTTCGTCTATGATAGCACCAATCGTAACCTTTGCACTCAAATCTTTGGTAAGCTTTGCATCCACAGTAGAGCGGAAGTTCCAGCGATCGGAATTATAACCTCCACCTTTGTAATTACCTTCCTGATTCGCATATCCAAGACTCATGAAATAGCTCAATTTATCAGAACCGCCGTCAATAGAGAAGTTGTGTTGTTGTTGAGGCGTATTTTTCTCAAAAGCGGCATCCATCCAGTTGTAAGATGGCTTCCCATCGAGGTAAGGCTGCATATCCGCCTGCGTAAAAACCGGGTTTTGGCGAACCAAATAGTTTGTTGCGAAGTTTTGGAAAGTATTCTCGTTTCTCAACATCATGTGATCCACTGCACCTACTCCTTCCGGCACATACAGGGCCTGTTGAACCGAGTAATTACCGGTATAGGAGAATTCTACTTTTCCGGCTCGTGAAGTTCCGCTTTTGGTGGTAATCAGAATTACACCATTGGCAGCACGCAAACCATAAATCGCTGCCGAACCGTCCTTTAGCACAGAAATACTTTCTATTTCCTGTGGGTCCATACGGGCAAAATAAGCCTGGTCGCGGGTAATCCCATCAATTACAAACAGCGGGCTACCCATACCACGGATATCAATTGTTGAATCATAAGCACCTGGCGCACTGCTCTTTTGCACAACACGCACCCCAGGCAATTTACCTGTTAACATGTTGACAACATTTTCGGACTTGGTTTTAATCAACTCTTCGTTTCTGATTGAAGCAACAGATCCAGTAATCGTTGCCCTTTTTTGAGTACCATAACCTACGGCGACCACTTCTTCCAGTCCGATAGACTCGTCAACTAAAACTGCATTGATCATGCTTTGGTTTCCGACTTTTGTTTCAACACTCTTCATCCCAACGAATGAAAATGCAATCACCGAATTGGGTGAAACATTGGTTAAAGTATAACGACCGTTTTCATCGGTGATGGATCCGGTAGTGGTTCCTTTCACCATTACTGTTGCCCCGGGAATGGGTTTTCCGGTATTGTCGTTTACCGTACCGGTAATTTCTTTCTGCTGCAACGTTTCAGTCCGGCTCTTTTCTCCAGTATTTGAATAGTTGGCAGAAACTTGTAAACTCAATAATATGAGTAGAAATGTACAAGTTTTACGAAAGCTTAGCCTTCTTCGTAACAAAGGTTTTTTTTCCATAGTTTGTTTTTTTTCGATTAACGTTTATAATTAGCTAGCTCATATAACATGAATTCATGAAAGCTATTTTGAGGGCAAAAAAATTCAGTTTACTTCATGGGCATATAAGTTTTTCAGGTTTATAATTGATTACAAATAAAGTACCCGCCGATTAACACCTCAATTAATTTTGGGCAAACGGCGGCATAATAAATACTTAATTTTTTATTAATGCTTTAACTTGCAGAATCAGAGAAATATAAATTTTCCCGGAAAATGAAATTGATGATGAAAGGGTCGGAAATTAATTTGATTTTAAGTGTCTGACAAACGCATTAAGTGGCCCGATCGGGCAGGGAATCCCAAAAGTTGAAGAAAGTTGTCTGTTAAATTTTATAGCAAGTTTTACAGAACAGGAATATGTCTTATTTAATGGTATCGTTGAACGGAACGGCATAGTCGATTCCAAGCACCTGTTTGTATTCGCGGCAGAAAGCGTCGTAAAGGCTTTTTGCCATTCCTTTTTTGCCTAAATGATACAGAACGGAACATTTCATGGCGAAAGCTTCGTCGTTCAGCGGGTCGTAAACCAAAATACATTCGGCCAGATGGTAAAGCAAACTGAAATTATTTTCGACCCCGGTTTCGTTGAACAGCAAGCTCAGTCCGTCGATGATTTCGTTGGCAAACGTTGATTTGAACCCATCCATCCATTCGGTTTGCACGTTGGGAAGGAATTCACCAAATGACAGCAGACCGATCAGTTCGTTAATTTCATTTTCGCCCAAATTGATTGATTTCGACTTGCGAAGTAAATTCAGGATTTCACAGTAATCGCAGTAGATAGCGCCATCCAGCCTGATTTTCCAAAACGAATTTTCATTGATTACTTCCACCCCACCCACCTCATCAAGTACTGCGCGCAATTTACTGATGTTGACATTCCGGTTATTTCGTGCGCTTTCGCCGGATTTATCGTACCACAATACTTCATCGAGTTTGGCAGATGAAACCCCCTTTTCGTTTTTAATGGTGTGCAAAAAAATGAAAAGGAAAAGCTGTTTCAGTGTTGGCGAAAAGGCTGTAGTCAGGTTTCGGCCTTTGCTGTCGTAAATCTGGAATCCGCCTATAAACAAAACCGATGCAATGGTTTTTCGTTCGATTGGAGGAATTGACACAATGTTAGGATGCTCAACCGGTTTGTATAAGCCTCCCTTTTTAGTATGATTTTTCTTTTTCCTGATCAGTATAAATACTACCAGGGCTAAACACCCGACTATCAATACACCAATCAGCCAGAAATACCATTTGTTCTTTGCCGGAATGCTTTGGTAAACATCTTCGGGCATCAGTGGCGGATAGGCAATGGAATAGAGCGACACTTCTGATTCGTGCCAAGTTATGGCAATTAATTGCGAATTTTTCTGATCGAGCAACAGCGAACTCCACGATTTTGTATCCAGAAAACTGTACGGAATGGAATCGTTGTAAAGGTGGTATTCCGGATTTTCAGTGTTGAACCGTGCCAGGTGTAAGTAGGTTGAATAGTTTCCCCGGTTGTACAACAGGGTGTAAAAAGAACCACTCTGCTCATCGGCAATCAGCGTTTCGCAGGGCACAAAAGGCGATGGGGGTGTATCGAGTGTCCACAGTTTCAGAAACGAATTGTCTTTCAGGTTTATCTTGTATAAATCGTAATAGAACTCGGGCGATAGCTCCTGCCTGCCGGTTTTACTGCCATAACCGCCAAAAACCAAAGCTTCTTTCTGATTCAGTAAACCACAAGCGCTTAGATATCTCGGCTCAATTTGGTCGCTCCTGTCAATCTGATGCCAGGTTTTTGAGTTTTCAATGTATGTATTTACAATTCCTTTGTAAGTATAATGACCGTAACCAAACAAAGTAACCAGCGTTGAATCGACCGGCGATATGAATTTGTTGTGGTGCCAGTAATCGGGTTCCTTTGCTGCTCCCTGGTTAAACGACCAGGTACGTGTGGTAAAATTGAACTTGCTGATTTCTCCTTTCAGCCCCTTGAAAAAATCGTACGACCACAGTTCGTTGGTAAACTGGTTGTAGATGATTTGATTTCCGAGCGCCGAATAAGGAATTCCGCCCGAATAAAGGAGCGTATCGATCGCCGGGCTATGGGTTGACAAAATGTAAACCGCTTTTTTATCGATAAAAAATATACGGCCGGTTCGTTCATCTTTGGCAATTCCGAGAATACTATCGAGTGTAAAATTTTTCTGTTTGCGCCATTTCACGTGTTTGTCGATGCTCCAGTTCGGATTTTCAACCTGCGCTTCGGCATGATTGGTTTCGTCGTAAACAACATTCTGACTATGCTTTGAAAGCTTCCAGTTGCGGAAGAGCCTGTTTTTCTGATCAAGAATCCGAATGTTTTTCAGCGACATGGGAGAAACGTCAGTGTTTAAAAAGGAAGTATTCCGGCAGGCGCCAAAAACCATGTTAAAATCTTTCAATCCGGCAATATCGGGTACCTGTTTTTCCTGTTTTTTGCCGTTAAACGAAACGGTTAGTTTCGAATTACGGATATCGACATCCAGCTTGATTTTAATCCAGCGGTCGAAACCGCCATTTGGTATGTCGTCCCATTGGTATGAAAATAAAACTTTGTCTTTTAAGACTAACCAGAAATTTGACGACGTGGTTGCCAGGTTAGAAACCAGGTCGATATTGGTATGTCCATCGCCAATTAGCCTGAAAATATATCCGTAATGCCCGTCGCCATGACGAAAATTGGCTTCTATATCGAGCGAAAATCCATCTGGAAAACGGAAAGGTTCTCCTGGGGTAATATTTAGCGAAGTTCTTTTATCCTGAATAACTTCGTGCGACGAAAAGTACAATCCTGACAAGAGTTCGTCCTGACCGATGCCATTAAGTCCAATAGTTAGAATTATAAGTAGTATGAATAGGAATCTCACTTAAATATTAATTTTCACTGTTATTCTGAAAAAGAGATAGATCCGGTTTAAAAACAAAAGCCTAACCGCAGATAGACCTTTGAAGGTACCAGGCAACAATTTCAACTATTGGTAAAAATAGAAAATTTTAGTGTACATCCGTTCTTTGAATTGCTTTTTAAGTTCAATGGCAGAAAAGAGATCAAAAAGATTGCAAAAGTGATATTGCCTGATTATTCTATACCTTGTAAACGATCGAATTAATGTTCATACCTGCTCCTACCGAACACAAAATAATGTAATCGTCTTTGTTAATAACCTGACCTTCCATACGGCCTTTCAAAACACTGTCGAGCAAAGTGGG
>CAMDGL010000302.1 GCA_945897845.1 Chitinophaga pinensis
TATCGGGAATGTCGTTGCCTGTAACTAATTCTGTTTCATAATTCTGAAGCTCCGACAGGCTATTGCGAAGGGCGCCCAAATCAGGATGCGGACCATCACTGAGCAACAGTATTTTCTGCTTGTTTTCCAATACCTGGATCACAAATTCATATTCGTTGTTCTTGAGATTTGCTTCTTCTGCAAATGGCCTGATCTTGATTTTGTAATGCTGTAGACCAGTTTGAGTAGCTTCAGGACTGGCAAATTCAAGCTTGAAATCATCGTCAGAAACAATCGGAACAGTGCTTGAATAAATCACTTTTCGGTTGTTCTCAATTTCGATGTTGGCAATTTTATTCTTTAGTTTCGAAAACTTTAATTCAATTTCAATTGGAAACTTATTCTTCAGAAAAGCCACTTTATTTGTTTTTACACTTCTGATGGCCGCATCAACTTTGAGTGTCGTATCGCCAACCCCGATGGAATAAACCGGGAATTTCAGGGCTGAAGCAAAATTGACTGGATTTTGGCCCTGATTGTAAATACCATCGCCAACCATGATCAATGCGCCAATATTTCGATTTATGTAATTATTTTTCAGCGTTTTAATCATCTGTCCGTAATCCGAACGCCTTTCCGTTCCTGTGATTGGGCCATTTGATTCAACTTTTTCGCCGAACGACCAGAATTCAATCTGGTAATCAGTGGAGAAACGCTCTTTTATAGTTTTCGATAATTCTTCAAAAGCCTCTGTTTGAGGCTTCACTGACAATGAATTATCAAGCGCAACTGCCAGAATTGGCAATTGTTTTATCTTCTTCACCTTCCGGATCAGCGGAGAAAGCAAGAACAGAAAAACTAGAAAAAGGGATGCGAACCGGAGAAATGCCAGAAAACCCTTTTGAACGGTTGACAGGCTTGAATTTTCAGAATTTCGGTAGTAAAGCAGAAAACTGATACCTAAAGATAACAGCAAGGCCAGCAGAACCCACCATCCGGAGAAACTATGATCAAAACTAATTTCCAAAGCGTATATTTTTATAGAGAGCCAAAATTAACAAACTTGAGCTATAATTTTCTATATTCATCACCTTTAATCAGCTACAATACATGAAGTATATATTTAGTTTCGTTCTGTTATCATTCATCCTGATAAATACTGCGAATGCCCAGTTTTTCCAGACAGGGCAAGATCCTTCGCGAATACGCTGGCGGCAAATAAATACCGATAAATTCCAGATAATTTATCCTGAAGAGTTTGATAAAGAGGCTAAAAGGTTAACTTTTGTCCTTTCGAAAGTGTATGATTATGGTACCAAAACGATGAACTTCAATCCCCGCAAGATTTCAGTAGTTTTGCATACGCGAACCGTCAAATCGAATGGTTTGGTAGCATGGGCACCCAAGCGGATCGAGCTCTTTACCACCCCGCATCAGCAAATTTACGCTCAGGATTGGTTGGAACAACTTGCTTTGCACGAATTCAGGCATGTGGTTCAGTTGGATAAAATACAAAGTGAATTACCTTTTCTTCTGAAATTAATATTGGGAGAACAGGCTGCGGCAATTGTAACTGGTGCGTATTTGCCTTTTTGGTTTCTGGAAGGCGATGCTGTGGTAACTGAAACTGCTTTATCGAACACCGGTCGCGGAAGATTGGCTGCCTTCAGCATGGAATACCGCGCCCAGCTGACTGAAAAAGGTAAATATTCTTTCGATAAAGCTTTTTTGGGTTCATACAAAAATTTTGTGCCCGATCATTATAAGTTAGGCTACTGGATGGTTGGCAAAAGCAGGGAAAAATATGGAGCACAAATCTGGTCGGATGTAGTGCATAAAATTGGCAATCAACCGTTTTCAATCACTCCTCTTAATTCGATACTGAAAAAGAAAACCGGAATGAATAGCAAGCAGTTGTATAATCAAATTTTTGATGACTTGAAAACCAGCTGGCAAGAAGATTTGACACAGAATTCAGTAAATAGAAATTCAGTAGTATCACCAACAGTGAAAAACTACACCGATTACCTTTATCCGGAGTTTTACAAAGACTCGTTCATTGTTGCTTACCGCACTTCGATTGACGATATTGGCCGCTTTGTTTTGATCAGTCTTGATAAAACTGAAAAGGTAATTTATACGCCCGGATCTGTATTTGAAGAATCGGTCTCAATGAAGGATCAATTAATTATCTGGGCCGAAAGACGTGCCGATATTCGTTGGTCACATGCTGATCGGTCAATTATTTTGGTTTACAATATTGAAACAAAAACCAGGCATGAAATAGTGTCTGAAAACAAACTTTTTAGCCCGGTCATTTCTCCTGATTTAAAGTCATTTGCTGCAGTTGAAGTTGATCCGGGAAATCATTTTTTTCTGTCAATTTTCGATATAAATTCAGGAAAATTGCTGGAACGGTTCCATACCAATGATAACCAGTATTTTTTTACGCCTTGCTGGGACGAAAAAGGGAAGAAGCTATACTTTGTAAGCCTTTCGACAGAAGGAAAATATCTGGCTTCTTTTAACTTACAATCAAAACAATTTCAGCAAATTACGAATGCAACTTTCGGCATTCTGAAAAATCCGGTTTTCACCAATAATCAAATTATTTTCTCTGCTGATTTTTCAGGAACAGATAATTTGTATTCGGTTGACCCTGATAACCATCAGATTTTCAGGATTCATGAGGCAAAATTCGGAGCAGATTATCCTTCGGCTGTAAATTCAAAAAATCAAATTCTGTTCAGCAATTATTCAGCCTCCGGCTTTCAGCTTTCAACGGTAAATCTGAATGATAATAGCAATCAGCAAAAAGTGACCGGCATCAGCCTGAAATCCAATCAACTGGCTGATAATCTTGCAGCTCAGGAAGATGGAATTCCCAATTTTGGCAACAATGATTCAATAAAATACGCAACAAAAAAGTATTCCAAATTGGGGCATTTGTTCAATTTTCACAGTTGGGCACCTGCTTATATCGATATCAACAGTTACGAAATCAGGCCGGGCGCTTCTGTATTTTCTCAAAATAAACTTGGAACCGCCGAAACCAGACTTGGCTATGATTACAATATTACAGACCGTACCGGAAAGTACAATCTTGCATTCAATTATTCCGGTTGGTTTCCTGAAATTAATGCTGAACTAACAAGCGGAGATGGAGCTTCCAATTATTATCAGATCATCCGAAACGATACAACTGTTAAACGTTTTACCTGGAATGAAATGACTGTTGATTTCGATATTAGGATTCCGTTGGATTTGTCGAGAGGAAAGTATCATATTGCGCTTTTTCCTGAAATAAAATACAGTTTCAATAAGGTAAATCACAATAAATCAACACCAGATAATTTTTATTCCGGAAATTATCATGCATTGACTTATCGGTTGTATTATTACCATCTACTGCGTCAAACCAGCCAAAATCTTATGCCCAGATGGGGTCAGCAGTTTGATGTAATTTTCAGGCACACGCCTTTTCATGGCAACAATCTTGGCACACTTTCAGGTATTCAATCTTTATTGTATTTTCCAGGTCTTACTAAGAATGACGGGATTAAAATTTATCAGGGATATCAGGAAAAGACCTTCAACCAAAACTACAATTTTTCAAATTTCGTGAGATCTCCACGCGGGTTTCAGGGATTCCAAAACAATAAAATGTATTCACTCGCTGCTGATTACCGAATTCCATTGGTTTATCCAGATTTGAGCCTTGGTCAACTGGTTTATCTGAAACGTATAAAAACTTCCGTATTTTACGATTATGCCTGGTTATCAGCACCCATTCTCGACCAGAACGATAAAATAATCCCTAATCATTATCAATTTGAAATGAACTCGTTTGGTTTGGAACTAACTTCCGATATGAATATTTTACGCTTTTTTGCTCCGATTGACCTGGGGGTCAGGTCGATTTATCTTCCGGCTTCAGCAAGTTTCAGATTTGAACTTCTGTTTTCAATCGATTTTAATGGTTTGTAGATCGGTAAAGAGTCAATACGGAAATCTCAGGGCGCATTTCAATCCGGCCAGGAAATCCAATGGTTCCAAGTCCTCTGTTAACGTAAAGTAATTGATTATCTGCTTTATAAAGACCTCCCCAATGCTTCTGATTTAACCAAATAGGACTGAATTCAATGCCAGCAATTTTTATCCCGAACTGAGCTCCATGGGTGTGGCCGGAGAGAGTTAATGGAATATCAGTTTGAGGAACAACAATTGACTTCCAATGAGCTGGATCGTGCGAAATTAAAATTTTAAATGATTGATTAGGAATACCTTTCATTGCTTCATCCAAATTGGCGTATTGAGGAAATGGCGGATGTCCCCAGTTCTCAACGCCTAGCAATGAAAATGCAGTGTCTTTTACAGCTATTCTTTCGCCTTGGTTCAGCAAAAGTTTAAACCCGGCATCTGTTAAACTTCGTTGAACCTGCTTCAAATTTAAACTCTTACTTGCGGTATCAGGCCAGGCTGAATAGTCCCCATAATCATGATTTCCCTGAATGGCATATTTTCCATATTTAGCAGAAAGTTGTTTGAGCCAAGGTTCAAATCCTATTGTTTCTTCGCTGAAATTATTTACTAAATCGCCCGTAAACAACAACAAATCAGGATTAATCTGATTCACAATCCTGACAGTTTTTTCCATCACATACGTATTCTTTCCAAAACTTCCCAGATGAATATCAGATAGTTGTACCAACTTGAACCCATTGAGTTGCTCTGGCAAATTTTCAAAATACAAATTTTCATGCCTGACATTCACATGGTAGCGTCCACCAAAAATTCCATAAACAATCACTAAAAAGAATCCTGAGCAAATAAGTAAAGAACCTTTGATTAGTAACATTTGTGAACGTTTACCAACCAACCATCTGAAAAAAAATGATAGAATGGTAAATGTAGAAAAAATCAATTTGGGCAGCAGGTTTAAAAACGAAACCGTTATTATCACATAGAAAAGGGTATAATTTCGGGCTTGGCGGATTACCTCCGGATTCGCGAAAGAGTATAGTAGAAGTCCGGTGGAGAGCAGGCTTATGAGAAGATATAATATAGTCAGATTAATTCTGATTTTTTTTGGACGCTGCTTGATCAAAAGCCAGATCCCAAAATAGGAGATGAGCTCTATCAAAAAAACAAGGGCAAAAAAGAGCAGTAA
>CAMDGL010000303.1 GCA_945897845.1 Chitinophaga pinensis
TTCAGCCAAAGGTGTTTTCCGGATAAATTTTCGGGAATAATGAATTCGTTCCTAAACCAATACGGCTGTTCCCATGGGTTTATATTTTTCAGATGACTGTATTTTAGCAGGTCGTAATCTTTGTTGTATTCGTCGCTGATGTCAGGAATCAGCATATTATTGGTTCCGATGTACGGATTGGGGTAGATTCCGTTTCGAACCAGTGCGGTTAAAACTGTAGCCGGAAGACTTGTGCCTGCCCAAGTTTTAGTATTTATTCCGGAGCCGGAGAGTTTTGCACCGTTTATGCCAACATCAGCAGAAGATTTGACTTTCCAATCTGAACGGAGAAGCTTTGCATTGGCCGGCACATCGGATAGTGGTTTGTCATCGATGGTAAATTCCTGAACATTCGATGATATTTTGGTTCCGTTTGAAATGGCAACCACTTTCCAGAAGTGCTTTCCAAACGACAGGGGAAACGGGATGTATGCGTTTTGTGACGAAGGTACAGTGCCTATTTTAATGCCATCGATCCAGATTTCGTAATGATCGCAATCGGTCTTTTGCCACGAAAGATTGGGCATGTTGTTGGTGATTGTCATCCCGTTTTGCGGGGCAATCAGTTTGAAATTTGCCTGAGAATACGAAGTTCCAACGGCAAAAAGGAAGACAATAAAACAGGATAGTAATTTGAATGGCAGATGTTTCATCAGGATCTTATTAGGTTTCAGAATTATTTCGTTGAAGGCAATTCCTCAACAAGCAAAAAATCAAGAAATGCCAGGTTTGAGCCTTTGTTGTATTTTAACGTGAGTAGGTTTAATCCAGAAGACGGGAAAGTGATTTCACCCACGGTAGCTTGTGTCCAGTGATGCCAGTTGCCGGTATCTTCAGGTAATAACAGTTTGGTGGCAAACTGATTGTTGATCCACAATTCAGAGCCATTGTCCTTGTTTCCGTAAATTGTAATCATGCGGTATTTGCCGGGTTTGATCACATTCACCGTGTAGTTGGTCCATTCGCCATCTTCTTCCCAGCCGATGTAAAGCTGATTTACTTTCGGATCGACCTTGTTCGGGTGGTTAAAATCTGCCCAATCTTTGGTATAGGAAATATCTACGCCTTCGTTTTCACGGAAGAATGCGGTATAAGCGGTAATTCCGGGGCGCAAGTGACTTCCGTAATCGTGTACTTCGTGGTTTAGTTTCGAACCTTCATTCTCCGGAGTAGTATCATGATAGCCAACACCTTCGCCCCCGAGGTCGAAATAGGCCAACTCGACTCTTCCGGGAATGATTTGCGCTCCGGAAACATAAACCGAATCGCAGAATGGTTTGCCTTTGTAACCGGCAGGGATTTGCGGATAAGCCTCATTTACAATTAGCAAAAACAGAAGTGCTACAGCAATTATCTGGATTGCAATTTTTTTCATAGGTTTAATTTTATCGTTTCAGAAAAATCAGAAAAAGATAAGGAAAAAAATGACGAGTGCCATTAAAATGACAATCAGAATCAATATCCACTCGATCAATAAAAGTTTTAGCTCCTGATTTCGTCTAAATTTCATAAACTTCGTTAATCAAAAGATTTAATTATTCAAATTTAGATTTCACGAAGGATTATTCCTGAAACCAATGTTACAGTATTTAAAGAGTTAGTAAAAATCTTTTAAAGTAATGTTCCATTTATTTGCAACAGTGTTACATGTCCGATCTCAGAATCCTACATATCAGCAAATTATACTCGGCAGCTTTTTTCGTCGATACTAAATGGTTGTAATTTTCGCTATTTTCGCTTCATTAAATAAGTTCCATGTACAAATTATCTTTCTTACTACTTTTCTTACTACTAATAAACTTCAACTTAAAGGCTCAGAATGACCGCTTTTATTCGCCTTCCGAAGGATTGTCCGGCACTGCAATTCATGGTATTTTTCAGGATTCGAGAGGATATGTCTGGATTTCACTTTTTTCATCATTAAACCGATTCGATGGGTATAGTTTTTCAATGTACGAACACAAAGAAGATGATAGTACTTCCATTAATTCTTCATACTCCAATGTTGTTTTTGAAGACTCTGGAAAAAGGTTGTGGATAGGAACAGATAAGGGCTTAAACATTTTTGACTATGAAAAGGATTGTTTTAAGCAAATTCATTTTTTTGCAAAACAAACTGAAATTGCCCTGAGTGTTAAATGGATATTTGAAGATAACAAGAGATCATTATGGCTGGTTACCTCCCATGGGTTGGTAAATTATAATCCGGAAAGTAAAAATTATATTTTTTACAATCATCGGTTTCAAAGCAATGGTGAACCATCCTATTCGGAATATAATCAGGCAATTATTGACAAACAAGGTAATATTTGGATTGGCAGTGCCAGTGAAGGTGTACTCATTTTCGATTTACAAAAGCATCAATTTTGCAACATTCCGGAATATACCGGGACACCATATAATTTTCCGGATCGATCAGTTATGGCTGTACATCAAACCAAATCAGGTCATATACTTTTCGGTACCGCACGCGAAGGCATTGTTGTATATAACCCGGCTGACCGATCGTTCGTCCAGACAAAATATACCGATGGAAAAGACAACTTATTGGATCGGGGAATTTACAATATTATTACCGACAAAAAAGGGACTATTTGGGTTGGTACAGAGGGGAATGGCATTAAAAACTATGATTTGAAGCAAAACAAAATAATAGATGTTAATCATTTGATTGATGTTCCGGGGGCTTCAAAATCGAGAATTTTTTGCTATGAGGACCGACAGGGAGATATGTGGTTTGGAATTAAGGAACGGGGTATCTATTTAAAAAAGTTTTCATCAAAAAATTTTCATGCTATCGGAAATTCGAAAAACGGAAATCAGCTCAGTCATTATCTTGTAAGTTCGGTATTAACCGATAGAAGTGGAAACTTGTGGATTGGTACTGAAGGAGGTGGTATTAATGTACTTTGGAAAGGTGAAACGGAATTTAAGCTATTCAACCAAAGTGTTAACGGACCAGGCATTAAAGATAAGGCCATAACCAAACTGTATGAAGATAAGCGCGGATGGATCTGGATAGGCACTTATTATGAGGGATTTTATTGCTTCCGGGCAAAGGACAAAACTTTACAGCATTACAACGTTCCTGGTTATGAGAATGAGTCGAGGAGAAATTACATTTTTGATTTATGCGAAGATTCGAAAGGTAATTTATGGGTGGGCAGCAATGGTGGAGGCTTGTATTACTTAAACATAGCTGCTCAAAGCATGACAGAAAATAATAGCCCAATTGTTTCTGGTAAACAGGAAACAATCAACCCATTTATATACGCGCTTGAATACGATGCTGACAGTACACTTTGGATAGCTACAGAGCACGGAATGTTTAGCTGGAATAATAAAAAAGATACATTTCATTCGTTCCAAATGTCGAAAGGAGATTTGACTCATGACCTGGTAACTTGTTTAAAAAAGGATAATGAAGGAAATATGTGGATTGGAACACTTTCTGGTTTATATCGGTATATTCCTGAAAAATCGTTCTTGCAAAGATATAATGCTGATAATGGATTGTGCAGTAATTCAATTAAGGCTATTGAAGCGGATGCAGATAACAGATTATGGATTTCAACTACTGCCGGAATCTCAAAATTCAATATTAAGGCCAATGTTTTTACCAATTACTTTGCGTCCGACGGTCTTCCATGCGATAAGTATGTTATTGGTTCGTCATACAAAGACCTCAAAGGCAATATTTATTTCGGAGGAGTTGATGGCTTGGTATATTTTCATCCCGACAGCATTTTAGATAACCACGACAAACCAAACCTGATTTTTACCAGTTTCAAAATTTTCAATCAGGAAATAAAGTTCAATCCACAAAATTCCATAAATATCCTTCAAAAAGATATAAATGCCACCGATACAGTTATTCTCAGTTATGCGAATAAAAGTTTTACAATTGAATTTGCAGCAATAAACTTTTCAAATCCTGAAAAAATAAAATATGCCGTCCGGATGGAAAATTTTGATCCAAACTGGCAGGACAAAGACATAAAACACCGATATGCAACGTACACAAATCTTGCACCCGGAACGTATTACTTCCACGTTAAATCAACCAATCTGGAAGGACTTTGGCCGGGTAGCGAAAGAAAACTTTGCATCATTGTGAAATCTCCTTTCTGGTTAAGTTGGTGGGCGCTTTTAACTTACATTACCATCATATTGATTTCTACATTTTATATCCGGAGAATTGCTATATTCCGGATTAGCATGAAAAACCAATTGCATCTTGAACATATAGAACGTGAAAAACTGGAAGAAATCAATCAATCGAAGATGCAGTTTTTCGCCAATGTTTCGCACGAAATCCGAACACCACTCACCATGCTTCTTGCTCCGCTTGAAAAACTAATTGGATCTGATCCAAATGATTTTCAGAAGAAAAACATCAACTACATCTACCGAAACACAAAAAGACTGGAGCGAATTGTCAATCAATTGCTCGAATTGCAAAAGATTGAAAACACTCAGATTAAACTTAAAGCACGTGAAATTGATTTGGTGAAATTTCTGAGAGAAATTATTTCATTGTTTGAGGAAACCGCCCTGGATAAAAAGATACACCTTTCTTTTGAACCAAGTTGCGATGAATTGATGGTTTGGATTGATCCGGAAAAAATGGACAAGGTAATTTTCAACCTGCTTTCAAACGCGTTTAAATTTTCTTTGCCTGAAGGACTTATTACCATCTCAATTAACAAAAACCGAATTGAAGGGAATGAAGGATTTTTCACGATTGCAGTTTCAGATACCGGCAGCGGGATGGATCAGGTACACCTTGAACGAATATTTGATCGGTTTTATCAGATTGAGAATAAGGAAACCGGTAAAACAACCGGTACTGGAATCGGATTGCATCTATCGAAAGAATTGGTTGAAAAACATCATGGAACGATCACTGTTGCAAGTCGCGAAGGCTTCGGCAGCACATTTGCGATCACCATACCAATGGGCAAAAATCATCTGGCGGCTGATGAAATATTTCAGATCCAAACTCAATCCATTTATTCTCACGAAAATAAGGCTGAATTCGAAAAAATGCAGTCACAAATTACAGAACAGGAAGAGGAAGAACAATCAGACTC
>CAMDGL010000304.1 GCA_945897845.1 Chitinophaga pinensis
AACACGTCGAATTGGTGTGTTGAATCGTTTTTAATTAGGTTTATTGATCTCGAAATACTCAAAACTTCTTCAACACCATCAATTTCGCGTAACTTCTTACCCAGATCGCCCCATGCATTAAACTGTTCAAGCGCAAAAATATCCGGATTTATCGCTCCGATTACAATGACATTTCCATCTTCGCCAAATAGATTTTTAAATTCCTGATATTCAATTCTCGTGACATCTTTTTCGGGCAAAAGTGAAGTGTTTTCATACGACAGTTTTACATTTTGCCCCTTATAAGCCATAAAAGCGGTGCAAACCGCAAGGAATACAATTAGTAAAATCCTGTTCTTGAGTATAAATCGGGATACGTGTACAAACATTGGTGAAAGAATAAAGTATCAACTACCGAATGAAATTTCTGGTCTTTGTTAATTAATTGCGGCAAAAATAGTCATTTAGAAATAAAAAATGAATTGTGTTTCAATATTCGCATTTGTAAGCTATTTTTGAAGCCTAATTTGTTGTAAAATATGTTTATATTAAGGTTGTTTTTCAATAAGTTTAAGTGGGAAAATGATAATATAAATGTGCAAAGTGTCATCAATTGGGTGCTTTTTATATTTACATTTTTACTTTTTATTTTGGCCCTGCTGGATATTGGATTCCAGAAGTCGGGCGATACATTCGACGATCATACTTACAATCTGTTTTTCAGGATTTCCTACACCATCATCGGTGCCTTATACCTTGTCCGTTCCATATTTTTCAAAAAAAATAACCGTAGCCGAAAGGTTTTTATTACCCAATTCATCATTGGCATATTTCTGCTGCTTTTCTTCATCCCCATTTTCTTTGTAAGCTATGGCGAAACCTTCGAATTCTATCTGCATCAGACATCCAGCATACAAATGTTATCTTTCGTCCTGTTTTTTCTCGAATTGTCGAGAATGGAACTCAACGCGCTGATAAAAGTGCTCAATCCGGCACAATTGTTCATGGTAAGTTTTGCCTTTATTATTTTTGCCGGAAGCACCCTGCTGATGATGCCCATGTCAACCACCTCTCCGATTAGTTTTATTGATGCTCTTTTTACTTCTACCAGCGCGGTGTGCGTTACCGGATTAACGGTGGTTGATACGGCTACCAGATATACCTTTCTGGGGAAATTCATCATTTTGGGATTGTTCCAGATAGGCGGAATCGGAGTAATGACGATTACCAGTTTTTTCGGCATTTTCTATAAAGAAAAATCATCCTTTCGCGAACAGTCGATGCTGCGGGATTATTTGAACGAAGATAGCTTCGATGCAATTCTGAAGTCGCTGATAAAAGTGGTAATGATTACCTTAATGATCGAGGCCATTGGGGCTACCTTTGTTTACTGGTCGCTCGAAAAAAATGCACTAGGCTCGGTAAGCGACAATCTGAAATTCTCGATTTTCCATTCCGTTTCAGCATTTTGCAATGCCGGCTTTTCAACCTTGACCGATAATTTGTACGATGTCAGAATCAGGTCGAATTACAACGTACACTTTTGGATTGCCAATTTGATTGTTTTGGGCGGGATCGGATTCCCTGTTTTATTGAATCTATACCAATATTGTAAAAACCAGGTAATCTGGCTGACAGAATATGTCAAAACAGGGAAACCATATACACACAGGGTCGGAATGATCACTTTAAACTCTAAAATTGTGATATTCTCAAGTTTCATCCTGCTGGCTTTTGGAACATTGTCGTTTTTTTACTTTGAAGCCCAGCACACACAACTTGGCATGGATTTAAAGGCACGGCTGGCAATGTCGTATTTTCAGAGTGTCACTCCGCGAACGGCCGGATTTAATAATTTCAGTATGTCGGCACTGGCAATGCCTTCGATCCTGATAATGACTTTTTTAATGTGGATCGGCGCTTCGCCTGTTTCTACCGGAGGCGGTATTAAAACCAGTACGTTTGCACTGGCCATTCTAAACAGCATACGTATAATGAAAGGCAAAAACCACATCGAAATTCACCGTTACGAAATTCACGAATATTCTGTCGACAAAGCATTTGCGATTATTACGCTGTCCATTTTCATCATCATTTCAGGTGCATTTGGCATTTTTATTTTTGACGGAAAATTCGGAATGTTGAAAATTATTTTCGAATGTTTCTCGGCATTCGGGACTGTTGGCCTTTCTCTTGACCTGACTTCCCATTTATCCAGTCCGTCAAAAATGATTCTTATCATGCTCATGTTTACCGGAAGAATGGGGAGCATCACGCTGTTACTTTCGCTGGTTCATTCTTATGGTAATTCATCGCTGTACCGCTTCCCGAAAGAAAATGTAATTATAACTTAAACGATATGAACATTGTAACAATTGGTTTAGGAAATTTTGGCGCTTCACTGGCCAAAACCCTCACTGCGATGGGACACGAAGTGCTTGGCGTTGACAATGACCTGAGCAAGGTCGAATATTTTAAAGACGTGGTAGCAAATACCATTTGCCTTGATGCGACCGATCCCCATGCACTTCGGCTTTTACCTGTTAAAGAGGCCGATGTTTTTGTGGTTTGTATCGGCGACGATTTCGGAATCTCGGTAATGATTGCTGCATTGCTTAAAAAATTTGGCGTGGCAAGGGTCATTTGCCGCGAAAGTTCTTCGATTCATCTTACCGTTCTCAACGCCATTGGCATCAGGGAAACCATTAACCCCGAGTATGAATCGGCAAAGATCATCGCACACAAACTTCCTTTCAAAGGCATTCAAAACATGTTCTCGATTACCGATTCGTTCAAAATAATTGACATGGTTATGCCAGTTTTGCTAATTGGCAAAAAGTATTCTCCGGTCAATTTCAGAAAAGAGATGCACCTGAAAATCATTGCACTGAAAAGAAACCACCGAATCGTTTATTCTTCGGCCCAGACCACTGAAAATGACGATAAAGTTGATCTTGACTTCAGGGAAAATGACACTTTGGTTTTAGTCGGCGAGATTCGCGATATCAAAAAATTCCTCCACGAGTAATGAAATTAAAATGATAATCCGTTCATATTCCAATTTGCGTTATATGCCAGTCATTCACAGTCATTAAATTGCCTTTTTTAGCAGATGGCAACTTAATGACTATTAATGATCTAAGTAGATTCCAGAACATCCGGAGATGCTAATAAACCGCAAGTGTGGAAATTACCGGACAGGCCTTTGAGCCGCTGATTACTACTCTTACTTTTTGGGCTTCGACCGGATCAAGGCGCAGGATGCGTTTGTAACCAATGGTAGTTCCTTTTGCAACTTCCAGCCAATTGCCGTCTTTTTCAATTTCTACTGAAAAACTCTTAATGCGCTGTCCAAGTTTTATGTATTCCTGAATCATTACATAGCTTATCAATTTGCTTTCGCCCAAATCAATTTCCAATGTCCCGGTTTTTTCCTGATCGTTGGTTGCCCAATAGGTTTCCTTGTTTCCATCAGTCACCATAGCAGCTTCGTAAACCGTTGAATTTCCACGAACCGTTGAAGCTTTAGCAGGTTTTTTCAAGGCCAGGTTGGTTCCGAAACGTTCGTCAATCAGTTTTTTCCATCCCAGTAGCGAAGCCACATCAATTTCATTAACCAACCCACGACGATCGGGAGGGATATTCAGGATCAGATTAGCGCCACGGCCTACCGAACTCAGATAAATATCGAACAGTTGTTCAGGCGTTTTAACCAGCGAATCTTCTTTGGCATGGTAAAACCAACCCGGCCTAATTGAAACATCCACTTCGGCAGGTATCCAGCTGGTGCCGTTCTCTTCACCTGTGTTTAATAATTCCTGAATGCCCCCTTTACCGGCATACAAAGTATCGGCTGTAATGGTATTCCAGTTGGTTTCGTTTACAAATCCGCGCTCATTGCCGCACCAGCGGATATCGGGACCTGCATCGCTGAAGAAAATCACATTTGGTTCCATTCCGCGGATCAGGTTAAGGGTAGTTGGCCAGTCATAATAGGTTTTGCCGTCAATTTTACGTTTTTCGTTGGCTCCGCCGTAAAACCCGTCGCCACCATTGGCGCCATCAAACCACATTTCGAAAACCGGTGTGTGTGCCGTGAAGAGTTCTTTTAGCTGATTCCGGTAATATTCCACGTACGTTGGCGAGCCATAATCAGCACGGTTACGATCCCAGGGCGACAGGTAAACACCGAATTTCAGGCCATCAGCGCGACTGGCTTTCTCCACGTCGTCAACCACATTGCCTTTTCCGTTTTTATAGGGGCTGTTTTTTACCGAATGTTCGGTGTATTCACTGGGCCACAAACAAAATCCGTCGTGGTGCTTGCAGGTCAAAACCAGTCCGGTCAGTCCTGCAGCTTTAAATGTTTTGGTCCATTGTGTCACATCCATCGCAGTTGGGTTGAAAACCGAAGGGCTTTCATCACCATATCCCCATTCTTTATCAGTAAAAGTATTTGTGGTAAAATGAACAAATGCATATTGCTCCATCTCGTGCCAGGCAAGCTGACGGTCGGTTGGCACGGGCAAAACCGGTTCTGGTGGTGTAACTGCTTTCTGGCAGGCAGCAAAAAGAAAGCAAGTAGCCAGTAAAATCAGACTCAGTTTGGAAATAGATTGATTCATAGTTGGTTAGTTTTGGTATTATTTGAGAACTAAATAACAAAAAAAATCCTCAACGAATGAACATTGAAGATTCTTTTTGTATCGCATATTCAGATTTTATTCTGAATGAATGTGTCTTATTTCGTGCTATCGGCAGCAGCAGGTGCAGGAGCGGTTGTAGCCGCAGGAGCAGGAAAACTTGGAAGTTGATTTGGGTCAACTGCGTTTTCAATCTGATCCTTAATCACTGACTGGCTACCAACTTTTGCATCTCTTGGGATGAAGGCAACCCCAACGATTGACAAAAACAACAATGCACCGGCTAAACCCCAGGTTGCTTTTTCAAGAAAATCGGTTGTTTTGCGAACGCCCATAATCTGGTTTGAAGCCTGAAAATTACTTGCCAATCCGCCTCCTTTTGAGTTCTGGACCAATACAATTAAAATTAGTAAAATGCAGGTAATGAATAATAAAACTGTGATCAGTGTGTACATGTTGGATGAATTAATTGTTCATTAAATTTTTGATTTTTTCAATCTGAG
>CAMDGL010000305.1 GCA_945897845.1 Chitinophaga pinensis
GAAGACCCGGCGGTTGCCAATGGTTTTGCTACTCAGTCGAATTTTGTAAAACACGTTGAAATGGTGGCTGATACCACTTTTTCTGAATTTTTCAACGACTGGTATTATGGCGAAGGCTATCCTAAATACAGCATCATTCAATATCACGACCACGGAGATATTGGAAAGACGAAAATAAGGGTGAGCCAGGTTTCATCGCATCCCTCAGTCAGTTTTTTTGAGATGAATTTACCGATCAGGGTTTGGAAAAACGGACAATTCAAGGATTTGAGGTTGTGCAATTACATTCAAAATCAGGAGTTTGTAGTTTCCGAAGAAAAAGTTGATTCCATTCAGTTCGATCCCGAAAAATGGTTGTGCGCCAAAGCTGATATCGTTTCGCCGGTTCAGAAAATCACCAGATCGGAAGAAATACAAATTATTCAGGAATATGCGGAAAAAAAAATCAGGATAATTTTGCCGGAATTTTCAGGAACTGAAAACTTTCGGATCTTTGATATTAACGGGAGAATTGAACTGACCGGGTTTTTACATTTGCAGGACTCACGGATTGAAATCAACACACTGAAAAAAGGCATTTATCTCGTTGAAGTGAAAACCAGAGATTTCAGGAAAGTGGAGAAACTAATTGTCAATTAAAGAACTTCAGGAATTTCGAAAAAGAATGTCGTGCCTTTTCCGGGTTCAGAATCCACCCATATTTTGCCTCCGATTAATTCAACCAAACCTTTTGCAATGGTCAAACCAAGGCCAACGCCGCCGTATTTTCTGGAAAGTGTTTCATCTTCCTGCCTGAATTTTTCAAAAATAAAACATTGTTTTTCTGCTGAAATTCCTTTACCGGTATCCTGAACAAAAAACCGAATGTGTTTATCCTGAATGGAGTAGCCGAAACGAATGAACCCGCTGTTTGTAAATTTTCCGGCATTATTAAGTAAAAGGCTGAAGATGTGCCTTACTTTTGCCTGATCTGAAATTACTATAAATTGATCAACCGAAAGTTCCTTTATTAATTCAATGTTCAACTGAACCTTGTCTTTAACTACTTTTTCGCTCCTGAACCATTTCAAAAGTTCGTCGAGCAGGTTGTTCACATTAAATGGGGCAACTCTAAATTGAATTTGTTTGCTGTCGATTTTTGATACATCTACAATATTTGTAATCACATCGAGCAAACTTTGGCTACTATCGTTAATCACATTGATGTATTCGTGGCGTTCTTCGTTTGACAATTCATCGTCGTCGAGCAATTCTGCAAATCCCATGATTCCGTTCATCGGAGTGCGCAGTTCGTGCGACATGTTGGCCAAAAAAGATGTTTTCAGCCGGTCGCTTTCTTCCGCTTTTTCGAGTGCCGATTTTAGCTCCTGATCTGCTTTTTTTTGCTGAATTGAAATGCTTATTTGTCGCGAAACAAATTCAAGCATCGAAACATCCTCCGCAGTAAATGCATTTTCATCTTCATAGCTTTGAAGTACAAAAATTCCGATAGGTTTCTCTTTTGTCAGCAATGGCAGGCCAAGCCATACTTTTGCAGGTTCACCTAACGAATCAACAATTCCGGAATTAATAAGTGTATCCACTTCTGCACGTTTGCCAAGCAGTGTCGTTTTTGTTTTAATTACGTACGCCGACAACGATTTTCCAGCCTGAAAGCTCGTTATGTCGTCCTTTTCATCAGAATAATATGGAATGGTGAACGAATCAGAAGTCTCGTCATAAAGCGCAATGTAAAAATTGGTTACATCGATTAGTTTTCCCAACTGATTACGGATCATCTCAATTAATTCACCCAGATCGTTTGATTTTGGAGTTTCCCTGGAGATAGAATACATTACCTTTTGTATTTCTTCGTCGCGTTTTCGTTTGGTAATATCAGTAAAAACAGTGGCAAATTCACCAATTCGCGGACAAAAGGCCCAAACTTCAAAATATTTTCCCAGTTCTCCTGAATAGTTTTCATACTGCACCGCTTCTCCTGACAGTGCAACTTTTCCGTATAAGTCAATCCAGTATTTTTCTGTTTTTGGAAATATCTCTTTTACTGTTTTTCCGATAATATTGCTGGCTTTCAGTCCGGTAAGTTTTTCAAATGATTTATTTACTGAAAGATAGACATAGTTAACCGGGTCGCCGTTATCGTCCAAAATAATTTTATGAGTTGCAAAACCCTGGGCAATGTTTTCGAACAGCAAACGATATTTTGTTTCACTTTCAAAGAGTATCGGGTCGGGTATCTTAACCATGCAGGGTAAAGGGTTGAAATTGATTTTGGATAAAGATTGAAATTTAATTTGATTCTAAAAGAAGTTTGGAGCAGAAAATTGGAAAGAAAGTGTGTAAAACATACAAAATTGAACCAGTGTTAAACCTGAATTTGTATCTTTATAGAACCTGATATTCAACATCAATAATCCTCTTTTTAACCAAACAAAACTACAATGAGAACAAGTAAATTTTTTACCCTGACAATTTTTGTGCTGTTTGCAATTTTAGTACTTTCATCGTGTGCCGAGGTTCAGAACGTAGATGCCTGTAAAATTGGGCATACTTATGGCTTTTTTGGCGGATTGTGGCACGGCATTATTGCACCTGTTTCATTCGTTATAAGTTTGTTCAGCGACAATGTTGCTGTCTGGGCCGTTAATAACAACGGCGGATGGTACACGTTCGGATTTCTGATTGGAGTGGGCGGTTTGGGATTTGGCGGCAGCAAGGCTTCGCGCTGATTTCCTTTTCAATTTCATTCGGCAAACTGCAACAGTCGTCTTAGTTGTTGCAAAAAATAAAAATTTAATACACCAAAAAGAAAAAACAATCGTTCAGTTAAAAGAATAGTTGATTATAGCCATTGTTTTTTCCTATTTTTAGTTACTTTGTCGTGCTTAATTATAAATGAAAGTTTGAGTTGGGATTTTGAAATTTGAATAAGAAAAAGATAAACGCAATATTACATAACATGGCAAACGCTAAGAATCCGCTCATATTTGTCGTTGAAGACAATCAGATCTATAACAAGCTTGTTGTGAGTTATCTAAAAACAAATAAATTCACCAAGGTTGAGTCATATTTATCCGGAGAAGAGGCGCTTAAAAACATGCACAAGAATCCGGATATCATTATTCAGGATTACCTTTTGGAAGGAATGACCGGAATTGAAGTGTTAATCAACGCAAAGAAGACCAATCCAAATGTCGAGTTTATCTTTTTGTCGGGACAGGACAGTATTGACATTGCCATTAACAGCATGAAATATGGCGCTTACGACTATATTGTGAAAGATCAGATGGCACTTCAGAAAATGGTCAATAAAATTAACAAGATAAATTCAGTAACCGAACTTGTTAAATCGAACAAACGTTACAAAGTAGGAGTGGTGCTGTTTTTTGTTGGACTTGCCTTGCTGGTGGTTGCTACATTGATCCTGGCAATCATGTATCCGCAAGTATTTGGAATGTAAAACCTTATTATCTTATAAAAAAAATAACCCGGTACTATTTATTGTCCGGGTTATTTTTTTTTAGTTCGATTTGATGATTCGCCCTGCACCAAATATAGCGGCGTATCCATCAGGTTTATGGAGTATTTCCAATGCTTTTTCAACATCCTGATCGTCTCTCAGTGCAACCTTGATGGCTCCTTTCTGAAAATAATACCTCGACACGATTTCGTCGGTCATCACTTCCGAAATTTCCTTTTTAAAATGTTCGAGGTCCTGGTCAATATTGTGTCCAAGCTTAACTTTCAGCGCTTCAAATTCATCTTTCGACAAATCGTAATATTTTTCACGTTTGGCAGTCTCAAGTAGTTTGTCAAGTTCTTTTTCAGTTCTTGATTCGTATTTGAAATCCTGTTTTTTAACGAATTGTATAAAATCGGCATACATTTCAGGAGTAATTACAAACGAGTCGGGCGCAGCAACTTTTTCGGTTTTACTGTTGAAATAGGTCGCATAATCAAAGACTACTGACTGGGCAATCAGATTGGCCGAAAGATTGCTCAACATTTCATCTTCAACAGTAATGTCAGGAACAACGCCGCCACCATCAAAAACGATGCGTCCTTTTTTTGTGGAATATTTAGTAATCAGTGAGTCGGGTATTTCGCCCACGCTGCCGTCTTCGTTACGGTGCGAATAATCGAGCGCCTGAATGCAGCGACCGCTTGGGATATAATATTTCGCAGTGGTAATTTTAAGTTTCGCATTGTAGCTTAAATCGCGGGTAGTCTGAACCAGTCCTTTCCCGAAAGTACGCGTTCCGATAATCATTCCGCGATCAAGATCCTGAATGGCTCCTGCCACAATTTCAGACGCTGAAGCCGATCCTCGGTTTACCAGGACAGCAATCGGCATTACCGTATCAAGCGGGTTTTCGGTGGCTGTATAAACTTTGTCCCATTGTTTTACTTTTCCTTTTGTGCTCACAATTTCCTGGCCTTTGGGAATAAACAGGTTGGAAATGCGTACCGCTTCAATCAGCAAACCTCCCGGATTTGAACGCAAATCCAGCACTAGTGATTTTGCTCCCTGCTTTTCTTTCAGTTCAATGAAGGCTATTTTTACCCGTTCGGTACAATTTTCTGTGAAATTCGACAGCCGGATGTAGCCGGTTTCCTTGTCCAACATTCCGTAGTAAGGTACCGGGTCTATCTGTATTTTCTCACGAATAATTTCAATGTCCATTGGCTTTTTCTGTCCGTATCGTTCAACTTTTACCAATATTGGTTTTCCTGCAGGCCCTTTTAAAAGGCTGCTGACATCTTCGGTCGAAAGGGTTTCAGTCGATTTTCCAGCCACTTCGAGCAAAATATCGCCCGCTTTCAGTCCGCTTTTCTGTGCCGGAAATCCTTCATAAGGCTCAGAAATCACAATTTTGCCTTTTTGTTTGCTGATCAGTGCACCAATTCCGGCATATTCGCCGGTTGTCATAAACCGAAAATCTTCCACATCGTCTTCCGAAATGAAATTGGTGTACGGGTCGAGTGATTCGAGCATCTTGTCGATACTGGTTTTTACCAGTTTGTTCGGGTTTACATCGTCCACATAAAACAGGTTCAATTCCCTGAAAAGCGTGTAGTAAATATCAAGGTTCTTGGCTATCTGGAAATTTTTATCGTCTTG
>CAMDGL010000306.1 GCA_945897845.1 Chitinophaga pinensis
TTTTGTTTTCCGCGATCAGTACTGGGCCGACCGACCGCTAAAAGCTGCTTACTGCCTGCATACCTATGGCGAAATTCCGGTCAGGAAAGGTCAGTTGATCGACTTCGGAAAGCTGGTCGTTTTTTGCACCCATCCCGATTTCAGCATGAAAAATTTCGACTGGTCGCACGAAAATGGTGGCCACGAGGAAACCAAAGGAATCAGGCTGGAAATATCGGGACAAACAGGTGAGATGATCACCGTGATGTATCCCGGAAATACTCCGCCTGAAATGAAAAAAATACCAAATGGCGTGCAAGTGGGGAATGATGTAATTGTTTTCAAAGGCAATCAACCTGTTTCAGCAGAAAGTTCAGAAGTGGTCAGCATCAGCCGATCGGGTAAAAAACTATTGAACTTACGCGGAAACGAAATTGATTTAAACCGCTCGCAAGGCGAAGTAGGTTTGTTTGTTCCTGATGCCGGATATCCGTTTGGCGATATACCTGAATGGCTGGCCAAACAAAGAGCCGAAAAACCAGATTGGGCCGGAGATTTATGATGATAAAATCCTGAAGGCCTACTTGTCGCAGGCAGGGATCTAATTTGAATAACCGGGGTGTTAACTCCCGGAAAAGCTAAGCAGAGAGGCAGCAACCCTGAAAAGGTTGGATTATAAAAAATGAAAGAAAAAACAATTATAGAATGAAGCTTCAAGATCAATACAAAAAAAATATAAACCGAACGATACTATTTGTTCTGGCCTTAACTTTTTTGTCTTTCAATCTGTTGGCTCAATCCCATTCAACCAACCCAAACGCTCTGCCTGTCGCCTGGACCTGCTACCAAAAAGTGGCAACTTTCGAGCTGGACTTTGCTGACATGAAAGCGCATGGCATAGGTCTGGTTGACATGAATGCCCGCGATGTGGCCGACGCCCGTGAGAAACTAAAATTAGCAAGGCAGTTCGGCATGAAATACCACATCAATTTGCCCGATATAACCGAACGCGCCAATCTGGTGCGCGAAGAAGGTTACGAACCTGTTGATGCGCTGATGATTGGTGGTGTTTATCAGGGAAAAGCCATCGACAGGCACTTATTTCAGTTTAAGGCCGAAAAAAATGCGATCATTATTGAACCGCCTGTTTATAACAAGGCATTTGCTTACACCGAAAACGATGGGAGTACCAGCGAAGCTGGATTGGACGAACGGATTGCCCACTATTATCCGGAAATGACGAATCCGGTGAAAGCCGAAATTGTGGTACCACTTAAAAAGTTCGATGGCAAACAGCATCTGAAGATGATTACCGCGCAAATAATCGAAGCGCCGGCAGGATCGAAACCTGAATTTGACAGCGTTACCCCGGATATGCCGGTGGCATCGGAAACTAAAAACCGGAAACTTTATCAGGTTTCGTTTGATTTAACTGGCTTGGATGCTGCTTTGCTCAATCAGGTTGGTATAGCTGTTTATTGGCCCTACCATGGAACCAGAAAATACTGGTTGTTTGGTCGCGGAAATGTGAGCGCTGCCGCCAGCACCACCAAACAGGCGCTTCAAAAAGTAGTTCAGAAAGAATTAACCAAATGGACAGAAGCGAACAACGGCGAGTTCCCTGCTGATGTGGTCGTGGCAGTTCGCTATGGCGATGAATGTTTTTACATCACCGGACATTCTCAAACCAACGGATCGGCGGCGGTGAATTATCCGCTGTGGGACTTCAGCGCTCCAACGGTGCAGGCATTCCAAAAACATGCCGGTGAAGCTGAATATCCGCGCACCTGGGGTTTCCCGGAAATTTATGGCGAAGCTGCCTATGGCTGGTGGATGTTCAATTTACACGAACAGCTGGCCAATCTGGTTGGAACGGTTCGCGAAGAAATTGCCAGGATCGCACCTGGTCTTAAAGTATTCAGAAATACAACCCGAATGGGCATTTTCGATCTCTCCAATAATCTGGATGGCAGCGGACAAGAATTGCTTACACAAAACCTGGACATTGTCCATCTCGATCCGTATCCGGTGGTAGGTGGAGAATATACCGAAGCCATTCCGCGCGACATGAGTTATTGTTCGGGACTGGCACGTCGGTACAACAAGCTGCTGGTTCCGTGGATGCAGGCACATGTATATGCAAAATTACAACATGTAACTCCCGGGCAGGTTGACCGCATGGCCGATGAACAATGGGTACAGGGAGTTGACTGCATTATTTGGCTCGGATATGGTGACACTTATCCTCATGTAAGGCCCGACAGTTGGAAACGTGCAGCCGCTTTTCACCAAAAACTTGCCGCAGGATTGCCACCCAAGCCCAAAGCTAAACTGGCTGTTTTGAGGTCGTACAACAGCATGGCTACTGCCAGTCTTTGGGAAAATGGGCTGATTCGCAATCCATCCGACTGGTTGTTGCAACAGTTTCTGGAAGTTTGGTCGGTTCAGCGAAAACAGGCTTACGATGTGTTTGAGGTTCCGCCGGTATTAACTGCTTCTGAAAAAGAAAACCTCGAAACCCAGCTAAAAAGTTATACCAACATCGTTTCAACCCTTCTGTGGAAAGGCGCATGGATCATCGACGACAAACAAATTGGCAACACGGTTGATCAGTCGGAAGCCAAAGAATGGCAGCAAAAACTGGAAAAGGAAATTGAAAAACGGGAATGGTAGTGACAAAATATTGATGATTATGAAATTACGAACGCTTATATTTTTTTTATTGGTCTGGAATCTGGCAATTCCCGGATTTGCCCAGAACTCACCAAATCTAAACAACTGGTTAAAAAGTAGTAATGGTTTGGCCTCCGTTAAATTTACACAACACGACTACAATTTCTTTAATCGGCCTGAATTACATCAGACTTTCGCCGTTGGAAACCCGGGAGAAAAACAGGAAATCGCATTTCAGCAAGGTGTCTGGCAAATGAGTTATCAAACTGTTATTCCTTCCGATCGTTCCGACGCCTTAGAAGTGGAGTTTCAATATAAACTGATCAAAGGATCGGCGCCGCAGACCAGCATTTCCATCGATTTTACCTTCGATAACTGGTCAAAGTCCAACTTCGTTTTGATGCCAGCTTCGGCCTATAACGGCAACCGTTTTGAATCACGCCGGATGAGGTATTCACCCAAATTGCTGGACGATCGCGATGTTGGGCCGGATAAACCGATGATTATTTCAGATGTTCCACGCCTGAACATTAACGATGGCCCCTCGCGCATTCAGGATCGTTCGGGTTCGATGAGTGTCCCGGCAATCGGGTTTCGGTCTGACGATTCAAAAACCGGGTTCTGGCTGCTTACTCATCAGGGCACCAGGTTTGGTGATTCGGGCATAAGCATTGAAGAATCGCGCGACAGAAAAAAATCTGTTATTAGTCTCACCGTTCCGGTCGTTCGCGAGAATTATCAATATTTCATTGCCGACAACCAAACTGCCTCAAAAGATAAAGCACCCGATTTTAAAGCTGGTGATGAATTTACCATCAAATTCAGGGTATATTTTTTCTCTTCACCTGAAATTCAAGATCTGTACGATCGTTTTGCTGAAATCCGCAAAGACTTTTCAGGAGAAACCAAGCTGAAACCTTTTATCCCTTTTTCTTCCTGCTTTTCGGTTCAGGAGGCCAAATTCAACGAGCAAAACTGGGTGGATGAGCATGGCTATTATTCGGTGGGAATGCGGGAAAATGTTTTTCAGGATTGGCAAATTGGCTGGACAGGCGGCATGATCAGCACGTATCCGTTGCTTTTCGCCGGAAACGAAACTTCGCGCCAACATGTCATCCGGAATTTCGACTGGCTTTTCCCGAATGGAATCAGCCCTTCAGGATTCTTTTGGGATACGGGAGAAAAGGGAACCAAATGGTATGGTGGCGATATTCGATATTCCAATACAAAAAACAGACATCTGATACGAAAAAGCGGTGATGCTGTTTACTACATCGTTAAGCAAATGATGTTAATGGAAAAGGAAAAAATCGGTGTGAAGCCCGAATGGAAGGCTGGAACACAAACTGTTGCCAATGCTTTTGTGAATCTCTGGGACAAATGGCATCAATTCGGAAATTTCGTGGATAGCCAGACCGGCGATGTTGTGGTTGGTGGTTCTACCAGCGGGGCAATTGTTCCGGCGGCACTGGTGTTGGCTGCCCAATATTTCAATAATCGGGACTACCAGCGGGTGGCAGAAGCATCGGCAGAACAGTATTACCAAAACTTTATCAAAAAAGGAATTACCTGCGGCGGTCCGGGCGATGCCATGCAAAATCCCGACAGCGAATCATCGTATGCTATGCTCGAATCTTTCATGTTACTCTACGAATCCACCCTCGATAAAAAATGGCTGGAGCGGGCTGAAGAAATGGCCAATCAGTTTTCGAGCTGGGTGATGCCTTACGATTATCAGTTTCCAGAGAACTCTACGTTGGGAAAATTAGGCGTTCAAACCACAGGGACAGTTTGGGCCAACACACAAAACAAGCACAGCGCGGCCGGAATCTGCACCCATTCGGGGATTGCCTTGTGGCGATTGTTTCGTGCAACCGGAAATGTCGGCTACATGCAGTTATTAAAAGAAATTGCGTTTGTGATGCCACAATATTTGTCGCATCCGTCGCGGCCCATCGAGAAAATGAAAATCGGCTGGATGTCGGAGCGGGTAAGTACCACCGACTGGCTGGAAGGGATTGGCGAACTGATGTATGGCTCCACCTGGGCAGAAACCTCGCTGATGCTATCGTACATAGAATTACCGGGCGTTTACGTGCAGCCCGACAAATCGTATCTCTGCGCAATTGATAATGTGGAAGCCGAAATCGTTCAGGATAAACCTCGATTGCTGAAAGTGAAACTGACCAATCCAACCAAAGCCGAAGCCAAAGTCAGGTTGTTTGTTGAAACGTCAGAACAGACGCTCATTCCTTTGGGCGAAAATGTGCTGAAGGGTGGACAGATCATCAGCTTGCACCCCGGCGAAAGCCGCGAAATTGTTTTGAAAAAGTAAAACGAGAATCAATGTCGTTTAGGCCGGCTAATTAAGTGTCCGTTGGCTTAAGCCAACGGCAAAGGATATGGTCACCTTTGTCATAGGAAATTGTTGATTTGAAA
>CAMDGL010000307.1 GCA_945897845.1 Chitinophaga pinensis
ATAGGAACAAGAGCCAGAATCAACGACATGGTAAAAAACCTGAACATGGAGACCGATGTGCAGCTGGTAACCCGGATGAAAGAAATTGTACCGGAATTTCTGTCGGAAAACTCGGATTTCGAAGCGCTTGACGTGAAAAAGGAGAAAAGGCCATCAGCCGAAGAATCATTTGTTTTGACTGAAGTCGGGGTTTGTACTTGAAAAAGTGGATTACGCGCGTTTTGTAGGTGACGGGGTCATCAATTTTGTTCTAATTAAAGTTAGAAAACATTGGAATTTTAGGCAAAATACCGGAATTTTAAAAAAAAATAACCTTCATTCGACCCCAATAAATGGCACTTTCGACCCATCTAAAAGGGGTATTCATATAATTTAATGAAAAAGCGAACATAAATATTTATTAGAGCCTGATATAAGCCTACCTTTGAATACTTAACCAAATCAAAATGCATTATTCGAATGAAGCATGAGATCAGCGCGGTAGTAGTCGAAGATGCAAAACTTCACCCAACCTCCATCGAATTCATATTGCAGGAAGTAGCGCCCAATGTGCGCATCATCGGCAAATCGGCGAAATTGTCGGAAGTTGAAAATATGATCGGCAAATTGCGTCCGATGATACTAATCCTGAATATCCTGGGCGAATCGGAAATAAAAAATGCAAAAGAACTATTGATCCGAAATGAGTCTTCGGAAGGATTCAAATTTCAAACCATTATTTTATGTGCTCCGGAAGGGGAAAAACATTATTCGGAAGCATTTAATTCAGGATCGGTTCATTTTCTTCCTCACCATTTCGACAAAGAAAAGCTTATAGAAAAGATTGACTACATCAGCAAATCTGTTCTTCTTCATAAGTTGGATAAATTGGTATCACTGGTGTCACATCTCCATGAAGAGGGGCACAAAACCCTAATGCCCGACTGGATTGTGGTGGAAGGTGTTTATTTCACTGAATTCATCAATACAAAAGACATCGTTTACATGGAAGCATCGGGGAGATATACCTATTTCCACATGAACATTGCTGAAAGCCAGCCAATCTGTTCGTCGGTAAACCTTGGTGAGTATGAAAAGAAATTAAAGGACAACACGCGGTTTTTCAGGATCCACCGAAACAAGATTGTCAACCTGGATTTCCTGCTACGTTTCTCAAAGAAGGACCGGTTAATTGTGTTATCGCCGCCGTATGGAAATCAAATTGCTTCGAAAGACCGGTTCAGTAAATTGCTCAATTACCTTGAACTAATGAAGGACCGGGTTTGAGCATTCGAAGGGATGGTTCCTTTCCTATCCGTCACACAAAGGCAAAGGATAGTTCTTCCAACGGCTTTATCTCTTCAACACAATTTACTTTGCCAACTGCCTTGTCATACGAATTTCAGACAATTCAAAAATTCCTTTTCAGAAATTCCCGGGCGTTCCCTCTTATAAACCGTTCGACAATTCCTGATTTCCTCTTTACTTCCCAATCGGCGTTCGTCGAATTGAATCCCAAACAATCCACCAGATTTACCTATCCTGACGATTTCATCATCGTAAAAATTGATGTCGTAGGTCTGAAACTTTCCTGAATTCAAAATATCATCACCCACCAAATCACTGCTCGATTTCAGACCGGTCGCCGCGCCATGGCTAACCAGCAGCGGAATCGTTTCGTCCGGGTATTCCACTTCAAGATTACTCACCAAACCAGTCAGGCTTTTTGCATGTCCAACCAATTCGTTATCGAAATGATGTGCCATTCCAATGTAAAACAGCCGGTTGTCCCATTTTTTCACCCTGTCAACATTCATCAGTACTTCGGTCTCGTCGGCTGTTCTGCCCATCATCTGAAGACCGCTGTTAAAAACATGTGCTCCTTCAATGGCAAGAATCACATAGTCAATCCGCTCCTTCCCCACCCCGGTTACCAGATTTCCCAACGCATCGCCAATAAGTTTTGTGCCGGCTTTTGTCATCACAAATCCCTTTTCAATATCAATTAATTCTTCCCAACCACTCTTTTGCGGTAATTGCGGGGAGAGATGCCCATTTTTTTCTGAAAATCTTTCGAGAAATAATACGGATCTGAATACCCCATTAAAAACGAAATCTCCTTTATTTTTACTTTGCTGAAATCGAGGTATTCGCAGGCTTTGGTGATTTTAAGGTGCGAAAAATAGCTCGACGGGCTGTATCCCGTTTTTTTACGAAACAAATTGGTGAGGTACGAAGGTGAATAACCGGCGGCTTCGGCGATTTCATCCAGGCTTAATTTTTTGTCCAGGTTCTGTTCCATAAACTGAATGGCATGACTAATCCCGGGATTTTGTTCTTCCATCAAATCATCGCTGGTTCGGCTGGCATAAATAAAAGTGGCCAGCAAATGCCCGAAGCAAAGGTTGATGTATTGATAATTCGCATTGTAAAAACCTTTGGTCAGGTTACTGAACAGCTCATCGAAAAGCATTATCCGGTTTGCAACTAAATTATTAACCGAAGGAATCAGGTCGCGCACCACTGTAAAATCCTTTTCCATGATCTTGCTTTTTTCGCCATTGAACTTACAGGTCAAAAAAACAGAAGGATCAGTTTCGCCGGTTTGTATCCTGAAAATAAATCCCTGCGGAATGATACAGTACTGATTTTGAGTGAAAGGAACCAGGTCTCCTGAAATTTGGATGATACCACCGCCTTTGGTACAAAAGATTAGTTGGTGATCGTCCAGTTTGATCTGATCGGACCAAAGTGTATCCCGCTTGACCAAAATCTCGGCCAACTCGCATAAATACAAGTCTTTGGTAAGCGGATTATTTTTCTGCTCTTCAATGATAAACGTTGGTAGTTTGAAAAACCGTTTTTTAATGATCATGGTTTAATTTATTATTCATTAAAAAAAGTAATATTTTACATCTTTATCAAAGAAAATACTATTTTTTGTTGATTTTGTAGCCACTACTTTTGAATCACTAAAAATCTAAAACTCAAATCATGAACGAATTATTAATCAAACTGGCTGAGTGTATTGAATTTGGCAAGATAAACATGGCTTCTCCATATCCTCCGCAAATGAAAGGACAGGAAGGAGCCGACGAAATTACCCGCCGCGCCCTTGAAGAAGGTGTTCCTCCTCAGGATATTTTAACCAGTGGCTTAATGCCCGGCATGGAACGCATCGGCGTAAAGTTCCGCGAAAACAAGGTTTTTGTTCCGCAGGTACTGATGTCGGCAAAAGCCATGAGCACTGCCATGCTTCATCTGAAACCTCACTTTTTATCAGGTGCTGCCAAGCAAAAGGGAACTTTTATCATTGGAACTGTTTTGGGCGATTTGCACGATATCGGCAAAAACCTGGTTGGAATGATGGTGGAAGGCAACGGCTACAAGGTAATTGATCTGGGAACCGATGTCGGTTCAGAAAAGTTCATTGAAGCGGTAAGGCAAAATCCTGAAGCAGTGGTTGGATTGTCGGCATTGCTGACTACCACCATGGTAAACATGGAAAAGATTACCCGCGAAATCAAGGAAGCAATGCCCGGAACGCTTGTTACCATTGGCGGAGCGCCTGTAAACAACGATTTTTGCTCAAAAATCGGTGCCGATAATTATTCTCCTGATCCGCAGGGCGTCGTTGAATACCTGAACAGTAAAATTGCCTAATATGCACGGACTTTCATTGATCAAACAGGCAATCAGGCTCGAACCTGTTGCACGCATTCCATGGGTACCTTTTGTGGGCGTTCATGGTGGATATTTAATCGGAGTGGATGCCGAAGAGTACCTGAAATCATCCAAATACATGATTGCCGGACTAACCAAGGCCATCGAATTGTACAAGCCGGACGGGATTCCGGTCAGTTTTGATTTACAGCTTGAAGCTGAAATTCTGGGATGCAAGTTGAAATGGGCGAAAGAAAATCCTCCTGCCGTGATTTCGCATCCTTTGGTGGAAGAAACATTGCTAAGTTCTTTAAAAATTCCCGAAGCGCACGAAGGCCGAATTCCGCTTGTTTTGGAAACAACCCGTGCACTGCGTGCCAGTCATCCTGAAATTGCTTTATACGGACTGATTACCGGTCCGTTTACACTTGCACTTCACTTGCTGGGTACTGATATTTTCATGAAGTTGTTTGACGATCCGGAATACGTGATGGAGGTGATGAATTTTTGCACCGACGTGGCCGTCAAATATTCAGAAATGCTGATCGATGCCGGATGCGATGTAATCGCGGTGGTTGATCCGATGACCAGCCAGATTGATCCGCTATCGTTTGAAACTTTCGTAACTCCTTTTGCAAGCCGCATTTTTGATTTTGTACGCGAAAAACAAAAGCTGAGCTCATTCTTTGTTTGCGGCCATGCCCAGCAAAACATTGAAGCAATGTGCGATTGTCGTCCCGACAATATTTCGATCGACGAAAACATCCCGCTCGAATTTGTGAAAGAAATTGCACTGGCAAAAAATATCAGTTTCGGCGGCAACATGAAACTTACGGTGGTTTTGCTGATGGGTGATGCGGATGATGCAAAGCACGATGCGTTGGCCTGCATGGATTCAGGCGGAAACCTTGGATTTATTCTGGCTCCGGGTTGCGATTTACCAATGCAAACACCAATCGAAAATATTCAGGCAGTTTCCGAGTTGGTTTTCAGTCAGTATCTTCAGGATATTGCCCGAAATCTGGAGAAGAAGGAAAGCAAGCTGGACATCATGAACATGAAGGATTACGGGCAGTCTGACAAAGTGATTGTCGATATCATTACCCTCGATTCAGAATCCTGCGCACCGTGTCAATACATGGTTGAAGCCGTAAAAAGAATTGCTCCTCATTTCGACGGAGTGGTTGAATGGCGCGAACATCCGATCAAAAAAATGGAAGCGGTGTCGTTCATGTCGTCAATGATGGTGAAAAATATTCCAACCATTTGTATCGACGGAAAGATTGTTTTCGTATCGCAGATTCCTCCGCAAAGCCAGTTAATTGAAGCCATTCAGAAACGTATCAACGAAAAATTAAAACTTCGGATTAAATCGAAACGAAGCGAAATACTGATTCTTGGCGAAACAGAAAAAGAATGTGCCGAACTAACTAAAAAGGTAAAACG
>CAMDGL010000308.1 GCA_945897845.1 Chitinophaga pinensis
CGGCAATGATTGCAAAGATGATGGCTTTTCTGGTCAATGTCCTCCACATAAGTGCTCGACCTCATCACACAATCGGGATTCTGGCAATGTATTAATCCAAAAGTGTGTCCAAGTTCGTGAATAACTTCTTTGCGAATTCGGTCTGCAAAAACCTTTTCGTCTGATTTTATTCCGTAGCGCTCATTTCTTAAACGGTAAATAGATGCAATGCCTGCACGACCGTTTAGAAATGCCTGTCCAAAAATATAGGTTAGGATGGGAATAAAGATGTCAACATTAAAGATTCCGAGTGTTTTAATGGTGTCGTCGCCATACCCGAAATCAATTTCCTTAACCAGCCTGTTTCCGTCGTATTGTCTTCGGGAAGGGTCATAAAATTCGCTTAAATCCAGGTGGCCTTCCTGCGTTTTCACCGGAATTAAAAATTCACGTTCCACATCACTCACAACCATTTCAAGAAGTCCTTTCTCGAAATAGCCAAATGAAATTAACGTGATATTTTCCAGATTCATTCACAAACGGATTAATAGGAATCAGATAGAATCCTGATTATTTGGCCGGTTTCAAATCGTATTTCTTTATTTTGTTGTAGAGCGTTACCCTGTCAACTTTCAGAGCTTTGGCCGAAACAGAAATGTTCCAGTTGTATTTACTGAGTATTTGAGAAATGTGGTTCTTTTCAAGGTCATCGAGGCTTTCAAAAGTGGTGTTGACGACCGTTTTTCCCAGTGGAAGGTCTTTAAGGCTAATTTTTTTACCATTTCCAACTACAATTGCGCGTTCGATCATATTTTCGAGTTCGCGTATATTGCCGGGAAAAGGGAATTCTTCCAGTCGTTTCAAGGCGGATGAATCAATTGTGATAAGCGCCCTGTTCATTGACAAGCAGTACTTTTTTATGAAATAGTCAACAAGCAGCGGAATGTCTTCGATCCTGTCGCGCAAAGGCGGAACATTGATATTCACCACGTTCAGTCGGTAAAAAAGGTCTTCGCGGAAAATCCCTTTTTCGACCATGCTTTTCAAATCACGGTTGGTGGCACAAATCACCCGGAAATCGGACGTGATTTCCTTGTTGCCACCCACGCGGACAAAGCTCTTGCTTTCGAGCACACGCAACAATTCAACCTGCATTTTTGGTGAAATAGTTGCAATTTCATCGAGGAAAATGGTGCCGCTGTCGGCCATCTCGAACCGGCCTTTTCGATTGTAAACCGCCCCGGTAAATGCGCCTTTTTCGTGGCCGAACAATTCGCTTTCCAGTAAACTTTCGCTCAACGCGCCGCAATGCACACTTACCATCGGGAAGAATTTGCGCGGCGAATTTGCATGTATTGCCCTGGCAACCAATTCTTTTCCTGTTCCGCTTTCTCCGGTAATTATTACTGAAGCATTCGACTGGGCAACACTTTCAATTTCCTTCAGCACATTTTGCATGGCTTCGCTGTTGCCAATCAGGTCTTCCACGTTTTCCAGCGAAACCACTTTTTCCTTCAGAATTTCGTTTTCTTCAAGCAAAGAAATTTGTTTGGAAGCATTCCGGATGAGGTGGGAAAGATCGTCGGGATCGAACGGTTTTGTCACGTAATCGAAGGCGCCGTCTTTCAATGCCTGAACCGCTGTATCCACCGTGGCAAAAGCCGTCATGATGATTACAATGGATTCTTTCCGCAGGGATTTTATTCGCTTGAGCATTTCCAAACCATCCATTCCGGGCATTTTGATATCTGCAAGTACAATGTCGTAAATGTCAGATTCAAGCATCGTCAATGCTTTCTTCGCATTTTCAGCACATTCAACGCGGTATCCGTCTTCGATAAACCAGTTGTAAAGCGAATCTCTTACCGATTCTTCATCGTCAACGATTAATATGGAAATCTTTTTTGCCATAATATGTTTTCCTTAAGTCCGTAGCAAGGGTAAAGTTATTGAAATTGTTGTTTCTTTTCCGCGTAACGATTTCACATCGGTTCTCCCTTTGTGACTTTGAACAATGCCATGAACAATGGCCAAACCCAGTCCGATTCCGCTTTCCTTCTCCTTGGTCGAAAAGAATGGTTCAAAAATGTGGGGGATGTCTTCTTCCGAAATTCCAACTCCGTTATCAGCTATTTCTAGTCTGATATGTTCAGGATCAGGGTTCAAGGTTCGAATAAGCACTTCGCCGTTTTCCGAAACTGCTTCAGAAGCATTCACAAGTATGGCCACACAAATTTGTTTGATTTGGTTCGGGCTGCAAAAGATCAGGTCAGTTTTGGCGCCAAAATGAGACAAAAAGTTAACATTTGCCACTTTCATCGGATGAGACATTAATTCGAAAGTATCCATCAGTATTTCATGAAGGTGCTTTGGTTCGAAATTATCCTGATCTTTTCTGGAAAAATCCAATAAGCCTTTGACAATATCGCCGCAGCGTTTCGTCTCATTTTCAATCAGCTTTAAATGTTTCAGCATCGACTCTTTCTTCGCCGGATCCAGTTGCTGATTGGTTAGTTGCTTATAAATCAATTTTGTATAAATCAGAATTCCGGACAATGGATTGTTGATTTCGTGAGCTACCGACAGAGATAATTTACCCAGCGAGGCGATTCGTTCAATATTAATCAGTTCGTTTTGTGCCTGTCCCAATTCTTCCGACTTTTTCTGTACTTTATATTCGAGCTGCTGCGACCAGTTTTGAAGTTCGTTGGTGGCCGTTTGCAGATTGTCGAGCATTTCGTTAAACGCAAACGAGACCATTCGCATATCGGAAAGCTGATGGGGCTTTATTTCCAGACGGGTACTTTTGTCGCCTTTTGCAACTGCTTCGCTGGCTCTAATTATTTCATTTAGAGGATTTTTGATTTTTTTATTGGTGAACAATATTAGAAAAATCAGGAGCAAAAAAGTCATTAAGGCGGCCAGTAGCGTGTAATCTTTGGTCGATTTTTCGAGCGCTGAATCAAGTCCTTCAAGCGGCATTTTAATGATGAGCGAACCAAGCACCACATCTTCAGGATTGTGTGCATGGCACGAACTTGTTGAGCAGGATTTGTTGTTCAGAATGGGTGATTTTATCATTAAATGCCTGCTGTTTTTGTTGTTACTCGGATTCATGATGCATTCGCTGTCGGCATCAATAATCCGGTGCGATTTCTCTTCAGCAGAAAACATGGTCGAAAAATCTTCATGGCAACTTTTACAGTCAGGGTCGCTGTGATTGGTTGGTTCGTTTGAAATGGAGGTATAAACGAGATTGTTGTCTTTGTCATACATATTCACATCATCAATTCCCGACATGGTATTGATAACATCAAGTGTGCTTTGCAGCGAAGTCCGGTCGTTTTCGAGCATCGACCTGTACAAAGCCCCTTCAACAAGAAAACCGATATTGTTTCCATTTTCACTGATAACAGATTTCATGTACTCTTCGTTAACCGATCTGAAAATGACACCGAACGACACGAAGAGAAAAACCGCTGAAATAGTAATTATGAATACCACTCTTCCGTAAATAGAAGACCGGAATTTCACATACCCTTTAATGATAGGACTTCCAACGCTATTTTTACCGGATATTTTTTTGAACCAACTCATGGTACTTTCTTTGATCAATAACTGAATGCTAAATTAGTCTCAATATTTTAAAACAGATTCAACAATTCGATTTTGTTTTACAAATTACTGATAAAAAGTAATTTAAAATTGAACAATGTCTTTAAACAAGCAAAGCGATGTGACATGCACACCGCTTTGCTTGTATGGAAATAGTTCTTTTATCCTGAAATTATTACGATTCCGGGAGCCAATTATTCTTCCGGCAAATGACTTTTTTACTCAAAAAATCCTGCTGAAACTCCTGCCATACTTCATCCGGAAGTTCAGAAAGCGGATTGTCAATTAATTCACCTCCATCCTGTAATACAACGTTCGAAGGCTGGGGAGAATATTTTCCAACTGAGCTTGCCAGAAAATCCTTGAACCTTTCCAGTTCCTGCATCGCGTAAGCTGTTGCATCCTCGGCCAGAAAGTACGAATGAGTATCAGTCACCCAGCTCGAAGGTTTAACTTTGTACATCCATCCTTTTTGGTATGGATCTTCGTTCAACAATTCAGGACTGTTGGTAAGTTCAGAATTAGCCTCTACAATTTCGCCGGAAATAGGAGAGAAAATTTTGAGAACCTTTCCCTTCTGGTCAATTTTAGCCAGTAAATCTCCTTTTTTGACTCTTTCGCCTGATTTAATATACGGGTTAAATTTTACTTCGCCTGTAATATGAAGTAATAAATCATCCAGTCCAACCTTTGCCACACCTGATTTTTCCAAATGTGTCCAGGTATGAAACCTGCTTAAAAACAATCCCTGTGGAACTTTCAACTTGTTTGCAGTGAGAATCTCCAGTGCATTTTCAATTTGTTTTTTCAATTTTACCTGCCGGTTCAATAGTAGCCAAAAAGGAATCAGGATGGCAAAAAATGCGATGATGGCCAAATATTCGATCCCTTTCGTTTCGAAAATGTTGTTGTAAGTAAATCCGTCCATAGTATTTATTATTTATGCTGTCACTTCATCTGATGCGACAGCCGGTTAATATTTATTTTTCTTCCTTCACCCATGAAGGCGATTCCCTAAGCACCGGCATACGGTTGATCACCCATCTGAAAATCCAGATTTCGGTGAAAATAACTGCCAGTGTAACCACTATTTCCATCCACGATGGAACGTACTGTATCGCTGCATCCCACCTGAAACCAATCACTGTAACATTCAACCTGTTCAGGATAATTCCTAACATCGTCAATATTGCGGCAACCCGAATCATGAAAATATTGTTGGTACGATAGCTGAAAAAGAACAGCATCATCGGGATGAGCACAAAACCGATCATTTCAAGCAGAAACCAATAGCCCATCGGTGAATTCAGATAGCTCCAATTCTTGCCGTGAATAAACACAAGCAATTGCAGAAAAAAGTAGGCAAACATGGCACCGGCACAAATCTTCGATAATCCGTGAAGGATTCCCTTCTCTGCTTTGTGGTTTTTCTCACTAATTTGGCTCGAAAATACTTTGTGACTGATAGTCCCCTCGAAAATGACCATTGA